>NZ_JANURN010000018.1:0-6411 GCF_030249855.1 Helicobacter zhangjianzhongii | reverse complement strand
CACCAACAAACTAAAAATATAATGAGTAATAAGAGCTATCCTAACACTAAGCAAAAACAATAAGTAAAACACAAGAAGTCAAAAGAAGAATCTCCCTTATCCCTGCATCGACCTACATTCCCACACCTGAAAGATGCAGTATCATCGGCGAAGAGAAGCTTAACTGCCAGGTTCGGAATGGAGCTGGGTGTTGCCTTCTCTCTATAAACACAAGGAAAAGGGAAATAAAGACAATATCACTAGTGAGTAGAATCCACTTTAGACACTCTGGACATCTTGCTAGAATCCACTTTTAAAAAGTGGATTCTAGGGCGGAGACTCTTAGCAATACTAGTCCTAATGGCTCTAGTGGATTCTAGGCTAGAATCCACTTTTTGCACATCGCCTAGCATTATGCCTCATCACTAAATCAGCGCGTATATTACACTTGCGATTGTCCTTATTTCCATTTTCCTAAGGGAGTCAAAGTCAATAGCCTATAATAAATACCCATACACTCAATAAGGCAGTGTCTCTTAGAATCATATAAACATAAGCCAAACGGTCTATTAGTAGTAGTCAGCTGAACATATTACTATGCTTACACATCTACCCTATCAAGCAGCTAGTCTTGCTGCGACCTTCAGGGAAAGTTCATCTTGGAGTTGGCTTCCCGCTTAGATGCTTTCAGCGGTTATCACATCCACGCGTAGCTACAGAGCGATGCTCTTGGCAGAACAACTCTTACACCAGTGGCGTGTCCATCCCGGTCCTCTCGTACTAGGGACAGCTCTCCTCAACTTTCCTACGCCCACGGCAGATAGGGACCGAACTGTCTCACGACGTTCTGAACCCAGCTCGCGTACCGCTTTAAATGGCGAACAGCCATACCCTTGGGACCTGCTCCAGCCCCAGGATGCGATGAGCCGACATCGAGGTGCCAAACCTCCCCGTCGATGTGAGCTCTTGGGGGAGATCAGCCTGTTATCCCCGGGGTACCTTTTATCCTTTGAGCGATGACCCTTCCACACAGAATCACCGGATCACTATGACCGACTTTCGTCTCTGCTCGACTTGTTTGTCTTACAGTCAGGCTGGCTTATGCCATTACACTCTACTTGCGATTTCCAACCGCAATGAGCCAACCTTTGCAAGCCTCCGTTACTTTTTAGGAGGCGACCGCCCCAGTCAAACTACCCACCAGACATTGTCCTGCTAGAGGATAACTCTAGCCAGTTAGCAGACAGAAACATTAAGGGTGGTATCTCAAGGATGGCTCCATCTCCACCAGAGTGAAGACTTCAAAGCCTCCCACCTATCCTGCGCATAATGCTCCCATCGGCAGTGCCAAGCTGTAGTAAAGGTCCACGGGGTCTTCCCGTCTTGCCGCGGGTAGGAGGAATTTTCACCTCCACTACAATTTCACTGAATCCCTGGTTGAGACAGCTCCCATCTCGTTACGCCATTCATGCAGGTCGGTATTTAACCGACAAGGAATTTCGCTACCTTAGGACCGTTATAGTTACGGCCGCCGTTTACTCGGGCTTCAATTCAACGCTTCGCATTGCTGCTAACGAATCCTCTTAACCTTCGAGCACCGGGCAGGCGTCACACCTTATACTTCCTCTTACGAGTTTGCAAAGTGCTGTGTTTTTGGTAAACAGTCGGGAGGGACTCTTTGCTGAGACCTACTTGCGTAGGCACACCTTATCGCGAACTTACGGTGCTAGTTTGCAGAGTTCCTTAACCAGAGTTCTTTCACGCGCCTTAGAATACTCATCTCATCTACCTGTGTCGGTTTGCGGTACGGGCAATATAAGCTAAACTTAGAAACTTTTCTTGGCACGACGGTATCAGTGATTCTCTCTTCCATCCGAAGACTTCAAAGAGCCTGTCAAGTTTCGAATACAGGGGCGGATTTGCCTATCCCCCAATCTACGCTCTTCGACCAACACTTCCATCCGTTGGCTCACCTAACCCTATGCGTCCTTCCATCGCACACTTATATTGGTATAGGAATATTAACCTATTTTCCATCGACTACCCATTTCTGACTTGTCTTAGGACCCGACTAACCCTACGATGACGAGCATCGCGTAGGAAACCTTAGACTTTCGGCGAAGTGGATTCTCACCACTTTTATCGCTACTCATTCCTGCATGCTCACTTCGCATCGCTCCAGCACTCCTTACCGGTATACCTTCAACGCTGATACGAACGCTCTTCTACCACTGCACAAAGTGCAATCTACAACTTCGGTGTCTATCTTAGCCCCGTTATATTTTCTGCGCAGAATCACTAGACCAGTGAGCTGTTACGCTTTCTTTAAAGGATGGCTGCTTCTAAGCCAACCTCCTGGTTGTCTGAGTAACTCCACATCATTTTCCACTTAGAATAGAACTTTGGGACCTTAGTTGGTAGTCTGGGTTGTTCCCCTTTAGACGATTGATTTTATCACCCACCGCCTGACTCCCAAGATACGGCAATAGGTATTCGAAGTTTGACAGGGGTTGGTACCGCGGTGAGCAGCCCTAGCCCAATCAGAGCTCTACCCCCTATTGCTATTACTTGAGGCTATACCTAAATATATTTCGAAGAGAACCAGCTATCACCAAGTTTGTTTGGCCTTTCACCCCTATCCACAGCTCATCCCAACCCGTTTCAATGGGTACGAGTTCAGTCCTCCATAAGTTGTTACACTTACTTCAACTTGGCCATGGATAGATCACTTGGCTTCGGGTCTGCAGCATCTGACTAAATCGCCCTTTCAGACTCGCTTTCGCTACGGCTACGCGTTTGCTTAACCTTGCCAGATACCACAACTCGCAGGATCATTATGCAAAAGGCAGTCCATCACCCTTGTGAGCCTCACTAAGAAATTAGGCTAAATTCGCCTTGTGGCAAGATTTGCGGGAGTTTGAAAAAATCTTGTGCGACAGACCTTAAGTCTAGTCTCCGCGATTTTTTCTGCACAACCCACAAATCTTGCTCACAATGCTAGAATTTCTTGGTATTCCCTTTAATTCCTTAATGAGACCCACAATAGGGCTCTGAATGATTGTAGGCAAATGGTTTCAGGTTCTATTTCACTCCGCTCACTGCGGTTCTTTTCACCTTTCCCTCACGGTACTTGTTCGCTATCGGTAAGAGAGTAGTATTTAGGGTTGGAGAGTGGTCTCCCCATCTTCAGTCCGGATTTCTCGTGTCCTGACCTACTCTGGATCCTGCTACCTAACAACAACCTTTCGCATACGGGACTATCACCCTCTATGATGTAGTTTTCCAAATACTTCTGCTAGATTGTTGTAGTGGATATTGCAGTCCTAAACCCCAGTAGCAAGCTACTGGTTTGCCCTGTTCCCCGTTCGCTCGCCGCTACTAGGAGAATCTCTGTTGATTTCTTTTCCTCTAGCTACTGAGATGTTTCACTTCGCTAGGTTCGCTCCATATAGGTAATGCGCATCGCTACGCATTGGGTTGCCCCATTCGGAAATCTACGGATCAAAGCCTCTTGACAGCTCCCCGTAGCTTATCGCAGTCTAGCGCGTCCTTCATCGCCTCTCTCTTCCAAGGCATCCACCATTTGCCCTTAAAAGCTTATGTATAGAAACTAAGCCTTTGCTCTTAGTTTCAGCTTTTGGTAGTGCATATGTATTCTAAAGACACTGCCTTATTGAATGTATGTTGCCATCATTCTCTAAGACGAATGTATCGTAGTATTTACTATCTAGGCTATTGACAATGAATTGTTAAATAACGCTTAGACAAAAGTCTAATAAGAATCCTAAAAACACTAGAACTCTCATTAAACCTTCACTAAAAATATAAAGCTTAAAAATACAAAGCTAGTCTATCTTTGATGGTGGAGAATAGCGGGATCGAACCGCTGACCTCCTGCGTGCAAAGCAGGCGCTCTCCCAGCTGAGCTAATTCCCCACAATGGTGGGCTTAAGAGGACTTGAACCTCTGACCTCACCCTTATCAGGGGTGCGCTCTAACCACCTGAGCTATAAGCCCATAAACCTTAGTGGCATAATCTCTGACAACTAAGCAAGAATCTTTACATACTACTGCAAAAGCGTGGATAGGATAGAAACAAATCTACCTATCATATCTCTAGAAAGGAGGTGATCCAACCGCAGGTTCACCTACGGTTACCTTGTTACGACTTCACCCCAGTCGCTGCATCCGCCGTGGGCGGTAACCAATTTAGTATCCCGACTTAAGGCGAATACAACTCCCATGGTGTGACGGGCGGTGAGTACAAGACCCGGGAACGTATTCACCGTGACATTGCTGATTCACGATTACTAGCGATTCCAGCTTTATGTAGTCGAGTTGCAGACTACAATCCGAACTGAGAGACATTTTAGAGATTTGCTCCACCTCGCGGTATTGCGTCTCATTGTATGCCCCATTGTAGCACGTGTGTAGCCCTAGGCGTAAGGGCCATGATGACTTGACGTCGTCCTCACCTTCCTCCTCCTTACGAAGGCAGTCTCCTTAGAGTGCTCAGCCGAACTGCTAGCAACTAAGGACGAGGGTTGCGCTCGTTGCGGGACTTAACCCAACATCTCACGACACGAGCTGACGACAGCCGTGCAGCACCTGTTTTCAAGGTCTAGCAAGCTAGACACTCCACTATCTCTAGCGGATTCTATCAATGTCAAGCCTAGGTAAGGTTCTTCGCGTATCTTCGAATTAAACCACATGCTCCACCGCTTGTGCGGGTCCCCGTCTATTCCTTTGAGTTTTAATCTTGCGACCGTACTCCCCAGGCGGAATGCTTAATGCGTTAGCTGCATTACTGCCCTGACAAGCAGGGCAACAACTAGCATTCATCGTTTAGGGCGTGGACTACCAGGGTATCTAATCCTGTTTGCTCCCCACGCTTTCGCGCATCAGCGTCAGTAATGTTCCAGCAGGTCGCCTTCGCAATGAGTATTCCTCTTGATCTCTACGGATTTTACCCCTACACCAAGAATTCCACCTACCTCTCCCATACTCTAGAAAAGTAGTTTCAAATGCAGTTCTGTAGTTAAGCTACAGGATTTCACATCTGACTTACTTTCCCGCCTACGCGCTCTTTACGCCCAGTGATTCCGAGTAACGCTTGCACCCTCCGTATTACCGCGGCTGCTGGCACGGAGTTAGCCGGTGCTTATTCGTAAGATACCGTCATAATCTTCTCTTACAAAAGGAGTTTACAATCCTAAAACCTTCATCCTCCACGCGGCGTTGCTGCTTCAGGGTTTCCCCCATTGAGCAATATTCCCTACTGCTGCCTCCCGTAGGAGTCTGGACCGTGTCTCAGTTCCAGTGTGTCCGATCACCCTCTCAGGCCGGATACCCGTCATAGCCTTGGTGAGCCATTACCTCACCAACAAGCTGATAGGACATAGGCTGATCCTTTAGCGAGAGCACTCAATAAAAAATTCATCTTAAATTCAGCTTTTGGAGTATTTTTGCGGATTCTACACACAATGCTTCAGTCATTACCGCTTAAGGCAACTCCTTCGCATTGTGCTTGAAAACTACAAAAATACTCTCAAAATCTTAGAATTTACACTTTCTCATAGATTTCAATCCATTACAGACCTCTATGGCAAAAGTGGATTCTAGTTAGATTACAAGAGAATTCTTTATTGAGTGCTACTTTCCCCCGTAGGGAGTATCCAGTATTAATCACCGTTTCCAGTGGCTATCCCAGACTAAAGGGCACATAACCTATGCATTACTCACCCGTGCGCCACTAATCCACTTCTAGCAAGCTAGAAGCTTCATCGTTCGACTTGCATGTATTAGGCACGCCGCCAGCGTTCACTCTGAGCCAGGATCAAACTCTCCATAAAAATTATGGAAGTTTGTATCTATCAAATCAATAGTAGCAAACTCTCCATAAAAATGGGGAGTTTGAGCCAACAATAAATGATGACTGCAAACTCTCCATAAAAATATCCGCACCGCATTAGATCGCTTAATAGCTACCCAAACGCTAGCAGATATGGAAAAATTTGTCCCAATCTCTTTATAAATCACAAAGACTTACTCTAGCTTCTAAACATAATAAATAGTCTAGAAACAAGACATAGTCGAAGTTGTATAACATAAACAATGTTTAGTCAAAAGAGATTTAAGTCTAAATCTAAAAAAAGCAAAAATGCCTTTGCAGATTCCTTAAATCTTCTTGCTTAGATGTCAAAGATCACTGCCAATTCTTATCTAAGGTAAGATAAAAACCAAGCAAAAGAACACCCAGATCCAAAAACAAAGACCTAAACAATATCACGATCTAAACCATACGATAATCATATGATAAAGGCTGAGATAAGAAAGCTAAATGCTATGAATTTTGGGAAGCAGAATATTACAAATTCATTACTTAAATATAACTGAAGCGAGTGGAAAAATATGTGGGAGAGATGGGGGGAG
>NZ_JANURN010000017.1:0-9991 GCF_030249855.1 Helicobacter zhangjianzhongii | reverse complement strand
GGGCTACTTGACAGAGAAGCTTATCCAAGCAGCAGCAGCACAGACTATCCCAATCTATTGGGGCGATCCCTTAGCGACTAAGGCATTATCTACGGGGGGGGGGGGTAAATGCAAAGGCGTTTATCAACGCCCATAGCTTCCCTACCCTAGAATCCTTGATCGCGCATATTGCAGAAATAGAAGCAGATGAAAAAAAGCAGCTTGCGATACTACAAGAGCCGCTGTTTTTGGACTCTAATCATATCGAGCTTTTTGAACGCCAGCTTGAGCAATTTCTGCTCTCTATTGTAAGCCAGCCTTATGAGAAGAGCTTCAGGAGGGGGAGAGTGATGTGGCAATATTTTGTCGAGCAGCGATATAAACGCGCGATGTATTTGCTAGCCTTAGAAGATCGTATCAAAGCCCCTTATCGCAAATGCCGCGCATTGCTACATACACTAAAGGCAAAATACCTGCCCAAAAGAAAAGGCAAAAGATAGGGGAGATATAATTATTTATATATAAAAAATTGAAAATTATAGTTTTCATAACTAAATTATAATTTTCAATTTTTTAGATTTTGATATTTATGGAATATTGGCTAGGGAGATAAAATGCGTGTATCACAATTTTTGGATTCTAGTATCGCGCCATTTGATTTGGGTGCATTTTTTAGTCGCTATGTCATCAAAGATAATAGTATTGTGAGTGTTTCTAGCTATAGACATCACAAAGAAAACTATGTCAGCAATGATGAGTATAATGAAAGTTTGGATAAGTATGAACGCATTCTTAATGCTTGTAGTTACCATAATCTTTGGTATAGAAAAACTTCTACAAATTTTGTAATAACACTAGAAAATGATCTTGGGCTTAATAATGAGCAGTTTTTCACACGCTTATTGCAGAAAATTTTTCTTGCACCATTTTTTATGGATAAGGATTTGAGTGAAAACAAAAAGATGTTTTTGCGTGGGTTTTTTGAGACAAGGGGAAGTATTGATACTTCGCTTAGCTTTTTAACACTAGATTATTTTTATAACTCATCTTTAGAGCTAAAACGCATTCGATATTTGATTGATAATTTTAATATCCCAGCACAAACTATAAATGTGAATTTTAGAGAATTGCAAAAACAATATACTGAAAATATCAATAAAAGAAATGCACAATTTCGCATAAATTTATATTGGTATTTACGCCATATTGGGTTAATAAATCCATACAAAGCCCTAAAAGCAAGCAGAGCGTATAATTTAAATTATAAACTAGATAATGGTGTCTATTATTTTGCTTGTGAGGAGCCAAGCTTTACTCAAAACTCCTTTGAAGAACGCATAGCACATTATCTACATACAATTTATGATAAGCATTTATCGCCTTATGAGATTGAGAAAATACGCAAGGATTTAGCATTTGAAAAGGAAAATGATAGAGAATCTTTTAGCAGAGATGGACAGATTGTAAAAATATTTAAATATTCAAGCGATGATATTTGTGCGGCTTGCAATGCTTACTATGATATAAAAGATAGAAGCTTTTTAACAAAAATGGGGCGGTATTACACAGAGATTCATCACTGCATATCTGTGGGGAGTGATAAGCAATTAGATGTGCTAGAAAATCTCACAAAGCTTTGCCCTGTGTGCCACAGAGCATTAAAGAAGGGTGCAAGTAGTGAAAGCTATCAAAAACAACTTATAAACAATATTTTTACAAATAATCCACAGAATCTAGAATTTGCTTCTATCATTTTTGCAAGCGATGATAGAGGATTTTTAATCGATAAAGTGTATCAATCTTTATTGTAGGATTCTAGTCGCTTTTGTGCCATAGTGAAAAACTTCTTATCTCTTTCTATGCCGATAAACTCTCGCCCTAGCTCTAGGCAGGCAGCCCCCGTGCTGCCACTGCCCATAAATGGATCAAGCACGATTTCATTTGGATTTGTGTGGATTTGTATAAGATCTTTCATAAGCTTTAAGCTTTTTTGCGTGGGGTGTCCTAACTTTTCCTTGCCGCTTACAAGAGAATGTGTAAAAATCGATCGCAAATATGGCGCATCGCTAGGCTTGTTAAACACCCATTTTGCCCCACTTTTTACCGCCCATACGGCAAACTCCAAATCCTGCACATAACGCCTTGTTATATTGCGTGGCATAGGATTTGACTTCTGCCATATCAAAATATCTTTTACAAGCATATTTGAGCTCTCTAATGCTTGAGCGATAAGGCTGATAAAACGATAGGAGCAAAAGACTATCATCGAGCCATTTTTGTCTAAAATCTCCGCATATTGCGGGATCCACGATACAAGATCAAAGCCCTTGTCCCACACGCCAAAATCCACGCCCTGCCGTCTCTGTCTCATAGATGGAAAATTATTGGGCTTAGAGATATTGTAGGGCGGATCAGTGATGATGTGATGCACCCTTAGCTTATTTTCTCGCATTTGCGCGATCAATGCGTAAGAGTCCGCATTATATAGCTTCATATAAGCTCGCTTGCGATGTGATCTGCTAATGCCTTTGCAAGCAGTGGTGGCACGGCATTGCCTATTTGCTTGCACACTTGCGTTTTTTTACCTAAGAATATAAAGCTATCACTAAAGCTTTGGATCCTAGCTGCCTCTCGTGGCGTGATGGAGCGGTGTAAAAAGGGGTGAGAGTTTGTGCCATTGCTTGGGGTGTCAAATCTTGTATCAATGGTCGGGCTTATTTCATTCCATTTTAGTCGCCCCCAAGTTGTGCTGAATTTTTGCTTGCCGTGCAAGGTTTTAGGCAGGCACTCCTTGCCCTTTTCTTGTGGGATCATTTCTAGCTTTTTTATGGCGATTTGAGAGTGATTGCTTGCCTTATGGTATTGCAGAAACTCGCCTTTTAGCATTGCTTGATACGCACTTTGTGGTTGGTTTTTATAAGAGCTTATAATCTCTCCTTGATTGCTCTGCAAATATGCTAAATCACTTATAGCATCTTTGACACATACTTGCACTTCGCTTGTCGCTGGGAATCCTAAGTGCTGCCTTTTATGCGCGATGAAAAACGCCCTTTCTCTATTTTGCGGCACGCCATAATCTTTAGCGTTTAAAATAGCAGAATCCACTTTATAGCCTAGATTTTGTATGTGCTTTTCTATCTCATTTTTGAAATATCCATTTGCAGTGCTAAAAATACTTTTGACATTTTCTATGATAAATAGTTCAGGCTGCAGCTGCCCAACAATGTCTAAATACTCTAAAAATAAAAAATTTCTAGGATCTTGTAGCCCAAGCTTCTTGCCCTTAAGGCTAAACCCTTGACAAGGAGGACCTCCTATGATCGTATTGATTTTAAGTCTTTTTGCTTGTTGTATAAGCGTGTTTTTTATCTTTATGTCAGTAATATCACCACAGATTGCTTGTGCTTTTGGAAAATTATGTGAAAAAGTATCGATAGCAGCTTGCTCAAAATCTAGGGCAAGCAGTGTTGTAAAATGTGGATTCTGGTCGATCCCATAGCTAAACCCCCCTGCCCCACAAAACAAATCCAAGACTCTAAAGCGTGCTTTACCCACTCTCGCAGCTCCATAGTATAAAAGTGGATTCTAGGTGCCAGCCCAAGCCGCTAGAATCCTAGAAGCGGTCTTTGATATTGAGAGCGGCGATGAGCTTGGTATAAGCTTCGTATTTGGTGCGTTTAAGGTATTTGAGTAGGTGTTTCCTCCTGCTTACAAGCTTAAGTAGCCCTAGCCTGCTGGAGTGGTCTTTAGGGTTTGCTTTCAAGTGTGCTGTAAGCGTGGAGATTCTCTCGCTAAGGAGTGCGATCTGCACTTCTGGGGAGCCTGTGTCTTTTGTATCACGGGCAAAGCCTGTGATGATTTCTTGTTTTTTCGCCGTATCTAAAGCCATAATGACCTCCTGATTGGTAGTTAAAATAAAGCCGCGATTGTATAAAACAGAATCTAAAAATAAGGTTAAATTCTGTCTTTGGCAGCCTCCTTAAAGTCCGCCCTACTGCCACAAGCACTAAAAGCTACTTTTTACCAAAATCTCGCTAGAATCCGCGCCTACAACACATCACATACAAGGCATTATATGGCGTCTAAGGGGCAAACAGCACTACAAAAGCTTATCGCTTTTGCACAGACAATGCTGCGTAGCAAAGATTTGACCGTTGTGGCGTTTTTGCTCTGTATTCTTGTGATTATCATCGTGCCGCTGCCCCCGATAATCTTAGACTTTTTGCTCACTATCTCCATTATGCTATCAATCCTTATCATTTTTATCGCGCTGTATATTACTAAGCCCACGGATTTTTCCGCCTTCCCTACCCTACTGCTGATTGTTACGCTATTTCGCCTAGCTCTCAATGTCGCTACTACGCGTATGATTCTCACTGAAGGCTACCGCGGACCTAGTGCTGTGAGTGATATTATCACCGCCTTTGGGGAATTCACCATTAGCGGCAACTATGTCATAGGGGTGATTATCTTTAGCATTTTGGTGCTAGTAAATCTGCTTGTCGTTACCAACGGCTCTACGCGCGTTACAGAAGTGCGCGCACGCTTCGCGCTTGATGCGATGCCCGGCAAGCAGATGGCAATTGATGCGGATTTTAATAGCGGACTCATCGATGAGAAAGAAGCCAAGCTCCGCCGCGCCGCTCTCTCGCAAGAGGCGGATTTCTATGGCTCGATGGACGGGGCGAGTAAGTTTGTCAAAGGTGATGCGATCGCTTCTATCATCATTACTATCATCAATATCGTGGGTGGATTTTTGATCGGTATGTTTGAGTATGATATGGGCTTTGGGCAAGCAGCGCAAACTTTCACGATCCTAACCATAGGCGATGGGCTTGTGGGGCAGATCCCTGCTCTTATCATCGCCACTGCCACAGGTATTGTCGCCACACGCACTGCCGCGCAAGAAAATGCCAAAGAATCCTTCGCGCAAAATCTCGTCTCCCAGCTCACCTCCCAGTCCAAAACGCTAGTCATTGTGGGCTTGATCCTCCTGCTTTTTGCCTCAATCCCGGGACTGCCTACTTTCTCACTGCTCTTTGTGGGCGCGCTTTTGCTCTTTGTCGCGTGGCTACTCTCTAGAGAAGATGAAAAAAGCCTGCTTTCTATCTTGCTTGATTGGGTGAATAAGAAATTTAACACAAACTTCAGCCTAGAGACACAAGCCACACCAGCAGAGCCTGATCTCTCCCCTGCCCCCAAAGCTGAAAAGACACAAGAAGAAATCCGCAAAGAAGAGGAGCAAAATCTCAAAGACGCGCTTAAGGTGGATTTCTTGGAACTTGAGCTTGGGTTTGAGCTTATAGGGCTAGCGGATCAAAAGCAAGGAGGCTTGCTGATAGAGCGCGTGCGATCAATGCGCAAGAAAATCGCGCATGATTATGGATTTTTAATGCCTCAAATTAGAATCCGCGATAATCTTATGCTCCCTTCACCCAACTATGAAGTCAAGCTAAAGGGCGTGGTGATTGGCGAGGGTATGGTAATGCCCACCAAATTCCTAGCCCTTGATACAGGCGTTGTAGGTAGCAAAATTGAGGGGGTAGAAGTGCAGGAGCCGGCATTTGGTATGAATGCCGTGTGGATTGATGCAAAGGATAAAGAAGATGCCATTATCGCAGGATATACGGTGTTTGATCCATCTTCTGTGATTTCTACGCATATTAGCGAGCTTGTAACGCGCAATGCACAGGAGTTCATCACGCGCGATGAAGTCAATGACATACTAAGCAGAATGAGTGATGACTACCCTGCCCTAATCGAAGAAGCACGCAAGATCTCTTCCATTGTCCGTATGGTGCTACAAGCCTTGCTAGCAGAGCGCGTGCCTATCCGCGATATGCTTACAATCCTTGAAACTACAATCGATAAGCACGCTATGGGTATGGAGCTTGATGTGATTATCGAAGGTGTGCGCACCAAGCTTGCTAGGGTCATCACCCAGACTTTTGCGGATTCTGATGGGGTGCTGAAGTTTATAGGATTTACCCCGCTTGATGAAGAGTATCTTAAAGCACGGATTAAAAATGACCCTGATTACGGGCAAGTCCTAGCTCTAACCGCCGCAGAATCCGAGAAATTTACCCTAGGGCTGAAAAACGCCATAGAAGCGATGAAAGAGAAAAATATCTATGGTGTCATCGCTACTGATGTGAAGCTACGGCGCGTTATGGTGAAAGAAGTGCGCGATCTTAAAGCGCGGATTCCGGTTGTGAGCTATGCAGAAATTGACCCTAATGCAAAATATGAGCAAGTAGGCATAATCTCGCCAAACTTCTAATGGCAGACAAGCCAAAGGATATAAGATATAAGAAGGATTAGATTATGAAAGTGTTTCATCTCTCACATATTGATCTTGATGGCTATGGGGCGCAGTTTATCACACGCTACTTTTTTGATGATATAGAGTTTTATAACGCCAATTATGGCAGGGAGGTTATGGCGCGTTTGCAGAGTATTTTCACGCGCCTTGATACGCATTTTGCCTTTGAGGAGAGATTCCGCACCAAAACACACCAAAGCTTTTTGATCCTTATCACAGATCTTAATCTCACCTTAAGTGAAGCAAAATATGTCTATGAGCGGGTCAATGCCTACAAACTCCAGCAAAAAGATGTATCCCTACTCTTGCTTGATCACCACATTAGCGGCGAGGAATGTGCGAAAATGTTTGATTGGTATCATTTGGATTCTACTCAATGCGCGACAAAAATCACCTTTGAAACCTTGCAGCAACTCTACCCAAAGCCCCTAGAATCCACTAGGAAATTTGAAGCCCCCCTAGAATCCACTTTTGATACTTTGCTTAAAAAAGTGGATTCTAGCCACATCGCCCCGCTTGCGGATATGGTGGAGATGATAAACTCTGTGGATATTTGGCGTGAAGATGGCTATGGATTTGAGTTTGGCAAGGTGGCGTTGGGGCTTATTGCCGGGAGCAATGAGCTTAATCGCTTTATGTTTGACAAAGCCCATAGAATCTACAAATTCAATCTCCTTGAAGCCGCTAGGTCGTATCTAGGGAGAGAGAAAGGCGCGGTGGAGTTTGATAATGCGATATTTGTGCTGAAAAAATGCGCCCTTGAAGGCGACCCAGATAATGAGACAATGGACCATATCACAAGCACAAAGCAAGCCGCGCTACTTGGCACGCTCAAAGAGCAATGCAGCGTGCATTACCGCGATAAGGTAGGGTTTTTAAGCTACTCTATGGGGGGCATTAGCGTGCTTGCTAATCTTTTCTTACGCCAGAATCCAGAATTTGACTTTTATATGGACATTAACGCTAGGGGCAATGTCTCACTGCGTGCGAATGGGAATTGCGATGTATGTGCGCTTAGCAAGGAGCTTTTCAATGGTGGTGGGCATAAAAATGCCTCTGGAGGCAAAATGGAGGGCTTTAGAGAGAGCTTTTTCTACGATGATATAAAAGCACAGATACAACGCCTAATCACCGATAAAACCAACTAAGGAGAGACTATGAGCAAACACCGCGCAGAATCTAAAAGTGCAAATGTGGATTCTACTGATGAAAATGATTTAGAGCTTTTTGATATGCTGTGTGTCGCGCTGCATTTTGCCGGGCTTAAACGCTCTGCACTCAAGCAGATCCTGCAAGCATATAGCGATGAGCTTGATAGCTTTGATGATGAAGCTCCATATGGGCAAGAAGAGATAATCGCCATTATCCACACACTGCAAGCAAAATACCCAGAGGCATTCCACCACAAAGCTCAAGAGCGCATAGACAAGGGAGAGAAGCAATGCTAGAATCCAGCGGCGCGAAAAAAATCGCGCTTTTTATTGATTGTGAGAATATCAGCTACAAGCTGTGCGATGAGATTATGAAGCGGCTTGATGAAGTGGGCGAAGTATGTATCAAAAAGGCGTATGGCGACTGGCGCAAGGATATGCTAGGACCTTGGGCAGAGGTGCTGCTGCAATACTCCATCGAGCCTATACAGATCCTAACAGGCGCAAGAGACTCTACCCACAAAGCCAAAAATGCTAGCGACATACGGCTGACCATTGATGTGATGCACACACTCTATCAACGCTCTATGGACTGCTTCGCGCTTGCTACAAGCGATAGTGATTTTGCCTCTTTGGCGCAAGAGATCCGCAGGTGGGCTGTCCCGGCGATCGGCTTTGGGAGCTATAAGGCAAGAGAGGAGCTAAAGCAGGCTTTTAGCAGCTATGATGAGCTAGACACACCCATCACCCTTGCTAACAACAAAGCCCTAATCAAGCTCCTACGCAGAGCCATAGAAGACACGCAAGACGCCCAGTCCTTTGCCTTTGTCTCGACCATTGGCAATTGGATCAAGCAGCACTACTACAAAAGCGCGTCTTCCTATGGCAAAGAAAGCTGGGGCGATGTCTTTAAGCAAATCTGCCAAGAAGACAATAGCGAGTTTGAAATACACTACCAAGGCGAGCGTAAAAACATTATGAAAGTGCGTATTAAGCGGTTTTCCCACTAAGCGCGTTTGGGATTGTAGCTACTAGCTAGGCTCTAGCGTGCTTGGCACATAGCTCATAGAGCCGCCCTAGCTTTTCTATCTCCTTTTGGCTAAAGCCACATTGCAGGCGGGCTTGTGTGTTGGGGATTTTGCCACAGAGGATAAAATCTGCAAATCGCACACACAAAGCCAAAAACACCCCCTCGCTATCAAAGCTAGAATCCAGCCTAGAATCCAGCTCCTGCCACGCTGGGTGGGGCAAGTCTTGCTGCATAAGTTGTAGCACATCTTGTAGCGCGTTTGTGGCTTGTGGATTTGCGTGTGTGGATCTCGCACTTTGCGCGCTCTCTAGGGCAAATCTCCACCACACATCTCCCCTGCTTACATGCCCTATCTCATCGCGCAGTATTATGCCTAGCACTTCTTGTATTTTACTGCGTATAGGGTGCTTTAGGGTGCTAAATTTCTGCAGGACAAAGGGGTTTGCATCAAGCCCGCGAGCTTCTAGCCCCCTATGCACCACGCCCATACGATACAAAAGACTCGTATTTGTGCAAAGCATCGCATCATACAACTGACTATGCACGGCAAAATCCCCATACCCTGCCCCAAGCTCATTAAGCAAGCCTTCCAGCAAGAAAAAATGCCCAAACTCCTCCCCTGCCACCCTAAGCCAATCGATGTAATACTCCCTAGGCAAATAGCGGAAGCGATATGCAGAGTCTAAAGAGAGCGTAATAGCACTATATTCTATATGAGCTATTGCGTGCAGGGCTTTGGCGAGTCCATTGTGAGAGTCTAGCTTGGCTTTTTTGATATGGTGTGCGGGCTTTATGGGGGCGTTTATGTGCGGGGCGATATACTTTAGAGGCGTGCTATGCTCAATGGCAAGCCTATGTGAGTAAAAATCATCACACAAATCCAAAAACGCCCTATGCTTTTGTGCTATATCAGTGGTGCATAGCACTTGCTCTAGCGCGGTGAAAAATTCTTGCATATTTGTCCTTATGTTGCCTTGCCCTACCCTTTGGCATAAGAATAGATCCGTATTATACGCTAGATTGGCTTTTTGCAGTGATTTAGCTTTGCTAAAGATCGGCACGCCTAAAGCAGTGCTGGCTCTCAAACCTACTGCTTGCTTTACACCCTTGGCTTGTTCTCAAAGAGCTACACTGCGTTTGTCATTTTGAGCCGTAGGCGAAAAATGTCGTTGCAAGCCTTGCTGTAAGACAAGCGTAGCAGAGCAAGCGAAGCGATGTTTCTTAGAAAATCCTAGAATCCTAAAGCAAGAATCCACAAACAACACACAATCCCAGCAAACAAACTCCACAAGAATCGTCATCGCGAGCAAGCGCGGTAGCGATTGCGCGGCGATCCATAATTTTGCGTTAGCAAAATAACCTTTACTAGAATCCACTTTTTGAAAAGTGGATTCTGGTGTGAAAGCTCTCTCTACGATTCAGTCTCCCTTAACGCAAAAAGCTTACTCTGTTTTATCCGCAAAAAGAAAACAAGGGACACCGCTCGGCGCAAGCCGATGTTTCTTTAGA
>NZ_JANURN010000016.1:0-12554 GCF_030249855.1 Helicobacter zhangjianzhongii | reverse complement strand
AATTCTCAAAGCAAAGGGAGAATCTACACTGCTTTTGGAAGGCAAATTTATCTTGCACGCGCTGCCCTATGTTGTTTAGATACCTCCCGCCAGAATCCACTTTTTTATACGCATTAAGCGCGTAGAATACTTGCTCTCTATAAGGATCGGCATTGCCATTGCTCACTACAAAATTGCAAAATCGCTCCTTGCTTGCTAGAAGTGTCTCATCAACGCCCTTGTGCTTGTTGCTTGCTCTTTGTGTGTCTTGCTCATAGAAAAGGTAAAGCGGATAGCGCAAATAGCGATCTAAGAAGTGCAAATGATCAAAGCCTATGGCATAGTCGCAGATATTGAAATGCAGAGTAGAACACATACTCTGGTGCTATCTCATCAAACACAAGCTTAAAATGCTCTTCCAAAATAGGGCAGACCTTATCTCTTATCCCATCATCACAGCAATCCACAAATGCTACGCGCTTTTCTGGCTTCATCGCCTCTCCTTTCTTGCCCTACCGCCCTATACTGCCGCCCTGCTCTATGGGCTTAGTATAGCGATTTTTCAGCATATAAATCACGCCCACAACGCCGCATATCCCACACACCCAGCCAAGCACCACAAGCCCTGTGGCACTCGCCACGCCAAAGCTTATCAACGCCCACAACGCCGCAAAGCTCACATAGGGTAGCTGCGTTACAAAGTGGCTTTGTGCATTGCACCCTGCCCCAGTCGCGGACAAAATTGTCGTATCAGAAATAGGCGAAGCGTGATCGCCATAGACTGCCCCAGCTAGCACAGCCGATAGGCTTAGCACATAGTCTGCCCCACACAGCTGCGCCATAGTCGCAGCAATGGGCAGCATAATGGCAAAGGTCCCCCAGCTAGTCCCCGTGGCAAAGGCGATGAAGCCAGCAATCACAAAAACTAGCACCGGCAAAATCGCGCCCGCGTATTGCGCTAAATGCGCCTGTGCCAAATGCGCTAGATACTGCCCTGTCTGCATATCTTCATTGATAATGGGTCCAATCGCCCACGCACAGATCAAAATCAAAATAGCCGGCATCATAGAGCCAATGCCATAGCGGATAATAGGCACGATAGAATCTGTCTCCAAATGCCTTATGCACAGAGCTACACTAATGCACAAAGCAAAAAGCCCACCCCAGAAAAGCGCGAAGCCTGTTTGGGTGTTTTGCAGCATTACGATAGGGCTTAGGCTCCCGCTCTCTGCATATCCGCTATAAAACAGCATTGCCGCTACACTCACTATAAGCAGCACGATAGGCGCGATGAGCAGCCACATACTTGAGATAGAGTGCTTATGTGTGGATTCTACTTCTTTAAGCCCCACATTCACGCGCGTGCGCATAGCCCCAAAATATATCTGCCAATAAATGCTTAAAAACACCACCAGCAATGCCAACCACGCATAATAATTGTGCCAAATACTTGCAAGCAGTGTGAAAAATGCCCCAGATTCTAGGGCTAAATGCTTAGACTCTAAAATCCCTATGATATACGCCCCCCAGCTAGAGAGCGGCATAAGGATACAAATAGGCGCAGAAGTAGAGTCGATAATATAGGCTAGTCGCTCTCGTGTAGAGCCATTGGCATCATTAAGCGATTTGGAGATCTGTCCCACGCTTAGGGCATTGAAATAATCATCGATAAATATCACAATCCCAGCGATAAACGCCACAAACTCCGATCCTTTGGGGCTTTTGACCCTCTGCCTTGCCCACGCGACAAACGCCCCTACCCCACCGGAATACGCGATAAGCTGACTCAAAATCCCAAGGATTATAAGAAACCCAAACACATAGAGAGCATTTCGCGCTAGCGTGATACTCCCGCCCTCATCGACACTATAAAACACCCCAGAAATATGCCCCCACACATAGCCTAAGCTTGCCGCTATACTATCACTCATCATCACAGCAGCAATCACTATCCCACAAAACAAGCTCAAAGTAACCCGCCTTGTGATAAACACCAGCGCGATCACTGATAAAGGCACAATAAGACTTAAAGCAGAATCCGCATACATCATAAATCCTTGTATAAAACCGCAATCCTAGCATAATCAACTTTAAGCCACCCCTACCCTACCCCACTAGAATCCACTTTTGTAAAACTAGATTCTAGATAATAATTTGTATTTCTGTCTTTGTGCCTTGTGCTATAATCGCACCCTATCTAGCTACTTATCAAGGAGTGTTTATGCAAATTATCCACCTAGACAATTCTCCCGAGCTGCAATCGGCTAAAAATGCGATGTTTCGCTCGCTTGTTACGCTGCTTATTTGCTATTTTCTTAGTGTCGTGCCTCTTGTTGGGATTATCGCTTCGGTGGTAATGCTAGGGGCTATGGTATGGTATCTTGTGGGGGTGTATAAATTCTCAAAGCTTAGCAACTCTTCTGTATTTCAAAGTCATATATTTATGATTTTGCTTACTCTTGGGCTTGGGCTTATGCTAGCGGTGATGATCATAATCGCCGCACAACGCGAAACAGGAAATTTTGGATTTTTCATAGGTGCTGTTGGCTTGGTGTATCTCATCGATATACCGCTAATGCTTTGGCTATTTTGGAGGATCTGCACAGAGTTTAGCGCACGCACGAATCTTAAGCAATTTATCCTAGCCTTTAAATTCTATGTCGGCTCATTTGCGCTTGTTGTCATTGCGTTTGCTGTGGTGTTTATGGCGATTGACTTGAGTGCTTTTACAGAAGCATTAGCGCAAGACAAATACCCCAACATAGAAGCCCTTATGATAGCTCCTTCTCTTTTCTCTGTATCGCTACTCATTTTTGCCCTAGCATTTGTCGCTACGATATTAAGCTTTGTCTTTTATCTCCTAGGCATTGCTAAAATCACAGAAGTAAGCGTGCGGGAGCCATCATTAAGCCCTGCAAGCTAGCCCTGCTATGCTAGAATCCACTTTTGCACACACACTAAGCCACCTGCCTGAAAAGCCCGGTGTCTATCAATACTATGATTCTAGCGGCAAGATTTTATACATAGGCAAGGCAAAAAACCTAAAAAACCGCATAAGAAGCTACTTCGCCCTAACGCCAACCAAGCAGCAAAACACCCCGATCCCAAGCCCCAACTGCAGCCCACGCATAGCACTTATGGTGCGGCAAATCGCGCGGATCGAGACGATTGTCGTAGAGAGCGAGAGCGATGCGCTTATCCTAGAAAACTCCTTCATCAAGCAGCTAAAGCCCAAATACAATGTGCTACTGCGCGATGATAAGACCTACCCCTACATCGCCTTTGATATGGGGCTAGACTTCCCTGTGCCAATCATCACGCGCCAAGTCAAAGGGAGCAAGACTACGCGCTACTTTGGTCCCTACCCCAATGGCTGTAGAGAGATCTTGCACTCCTTGCTAGAGCTTTTTCACCTAGTGCAGCGCGCGCCAAGCTGTGTAGCCAAAAAGCGTGCGTGCCTCTTCTACCAAATCAACCGCTGCAAAGCTCCTTGCGAGGGCAAAATCACCCAAGAAGCCTATGCCCAAATCGTAGAATCCGCCCAAAAAGCCCTAGAATCCCCAAGGAAGCTAATCACCCTGCTTGAAGCCAAAATGCTCTCCCTTTCACAAAATCTCCAATTTGAAGAAGCCGCCACCTACCGCGATAGGCTCACAAAGCTCTCCTATCTCCGCACCCTTTGCGTGCTTGATCTTGCTAGAGATGTGAGCTTTGATATTGTGTATTTCTCTAGCTCCTTAGAATCTAGCGAAAAAGTGGATTCTAGGGCAAATCCTCGTGCGATTACAAAAGTGGATTCTAAGGTGGATTCTAGCGCAGACTCCATAGAGCGCACAAAAGAAAGCGACCATTCCCAAGGGCTGCTGCTATGGCTCTTTGTGCGTGGCGGTAAGCTCGTATCTTTCTCCCACGAGATCGTGCGCCTTAGCAGAGACTATGACCCAAGCGAGATCTACACCCAAGCCCTGCTGAATCGCTACGCAAGCAAGCTCCCCCTACTCCCAGAGTCCATAGCCCTGCCAGAGTGCTTTAGCGATGAGCAAAAGCACGCCTTGCAAGAAGCGATCGCACGCATACAGGGCAGAAAGATCCCATTCCGCTCGCTTAGCCGCGGGCAATACGCGAAATTCCTCCCCATAGCCCAAGAAAACGCCGCCTTGCTTCTAGCCCAGCATACTGACACGCACGCCAGTGAGCTAGCACTACTGCGTGAGCTGCAAAGCCTGCTTGATTTAGAGCAGCTGCCTAGTAGGATTGAGGTCTTTGACACAAGCCACCATAGCGGGAGAGACTGCGTGGGCGGAATGATCGTCTATGACAATGGCGCATTGAGCAAGGAAAACTACCGCCGATACAAGCTTGACTCTAGCGATGAGTATGGGCAAATGCGCGAGATGCTCACCCGCCGCGCCCTACGCTTTGACACCGAGCCGCCGCCAGATCTGTGGCTACTTGATGGCGGCAAAGCACAAATCACCCTAGCTAAAGAGATCTTAGAATCTAGTGGGATCTATGTCGATGTGATCGCCATCGCCAAAGAAAAGCGCGATGCCAAAGCCCACCGCGCCAAAGGCAAAGCAAAAGATACGATCTACACTAGCACCAAGCATATAAGGCTTGATCCTAGCGACAAGCGGCTGCAATTCTTACAAAAGCTACGCGATAGCGTGCATAAATACGCCATAGGCTATCACCGCCATAGCAAGAAGCTCTCACTCACGCAAAACAACGCCCTAAAATCTAAAGGACTAAGCCAAGCGCAAATTGCCCGCGCCCTAGCCCTTAGCGGCAGCTATGAGTCATTAAGAGACAAAAGCAAGCAAGAGATTTTGGAGCTAATCTCTAAGGCTTGATAGCCGCCGATTTATACTCCCACCCCCTAGAATCCACTTTTACTAGCGGCGTTTTGCTGTCATTACGAGACATTGCGTGAGCTGCGGCGTGGCAAAGCGCAGCTTCTTTAGTAATCCATAATTTTGCGCTAGCAAAATAACTTTTACTAGAATCCACTTTTTATTGTGTCTTTTATGGATCGCCACGCAACCACTATCGCGCTTGCTCGCAATGACAGAAATGCACTGCTGCTAGCTATCCCAAAAGGCTATCGCAAAAGTGGGAGATAGCTAGGCAATCTCTATGGCTGTGATTTTGGATTCTAGCTCTAGGCTTTTGTGTAGCGTTTGGATAATCTTTTGAAAATGTATGAAGTCTATCTCTTCACCTTTGTGGGATTTAAGGTATTTTTCACACACGGCATAGCCGCCGATTTTATACTCCCACACCCTAGAATCCACTTTGTCAAAATACAAGCTTTTGTTGATAAAAAGCTGTTTAGATTCTGCGTTGTAGTTAGGCTTTTCTATGACTCTACTCTCATCTTTGCCGATTTTTTGCAGTCGCCCTATGTGAGAGTCTAGCGCATTATCTTGCAGTAAATGCAGAGATATAAGGCGGCTGCCAAGCTCGCTAAACTCTAAAAACTTCTCTTTAGATTCTACAAAGGGGATTTTAGGAAAGTCAATTTTCAAAAAGTCTAAATACTTTTCTCTATAATCCTTATGAAATAGCACCGCATAGATATAGCCTAGAATCTGCTCTGGGCTAAAATGCTCTTTATAGTGTTTGTCTATAAAATTTCTAAACTCTGGGCTTAGATTCTCGTTGCGGCTAGAATCCTGAGTGTATAAAGGAAAAATATTGCTCCCACTGCCTACTAAATGTAAATCAATCAAACCATTTGCGATAAAAATATTATCCAGCCCATTGACGCCACAATTTCTATAACACACCAAGCCTATATTGTCAAAATCGTGTAGAAAATGCCTAAAAACTTCATAGACAGGACGCGCCATAAAGCCACAATTTTTATCTGTATAATAAGTCCAGCGATGATCAAAAGGGCGATAATGACAGAGCTGTATAAACTCATCTAAATTATCCTTATTTTTTCTTATTTCATCAATCGCCCATTCTAATTTCCAGCCCCCAGAATCTTCCCCTATATTATGGATTTTATACAACTCATCTTTTGCTTTAGTGATAAAATCGTGTAGCATTGATTTTAAACTTTCTTTAGAATTGTGAAACACTATCTTATCTCTTTTAGAGCAAATCCCCACACCAGAAGCCTTAAAAATATCCTTGATACTCCATTCTTTATCGGTCTTTGCATTAAGGGGGATAAAGAGATAAAAGGGGCTGTGTGGCTTAAGGGTCTCCCAAGCGATAGAATCTATATTGTTACTTTTAAGAAAGTGATATTTATCCTTGCGTTTGCCATAGAGATCATAGTGGTAGATTGTCGCTAGATCGTCATTGTGATGGGCTTTAGTCTCGTGGCAGTCCATAGCTTTGGCTTGTTTGTGGATTGCTTCGGCTCTGCCTCGCAATGACTTGGTTTTTACAAAAATATTGATAGAAACGCCTTGCATAATGTCAAAGACATTGTCATCTTTATCGCCGCTTGGTGTGGTCTCTTTCTTACGAGCGTTGCCGTGTAGGTCTAGGATATAGATTTTATCAAATGTCTTTAGCAAGTGGTAACGCATACCGCGAAATGTAGGGTTATCTAAAAAGGCATTATTAGAGATAAAGGCAAAGATTCCGCCCCCTTGCTTCTCAATCTTGCTTTCAGCAAAGCGGATAAATTTGACATAGTCATCGAGTAGCCATTTTGGGTTTTTTTCATTGTGGATATTGTGCTTTACGATCAGCTCTTGTAGGGTTTTAAGATTGCCATTTTCTACAATGCCTGTGATGTTATATGTCTCTAGCAGCTGCTCAAATTTATGGGGATTATCTTTAAGCTTACGATATTTTAGGATTTCTGCAAAGGTTGAGAGCACACAAGCATTGTCTTTACGCCATTCTTTAAGGGCTTGGCTGTCGCTTTGTTGGGTGCTATCTTGTGGCATTTTCGCCTTTGCTTTAAAATACGCTTCAATCTTATCGCGCTGGGTTGCACTAAGCTCTGCCAAGCTTGGCTCTAGCCCATAGGCAATACGCACTTCATCTTCATATAAGCCTTTATTCGCACTAGCTCCGCTATAAGGGGGATTGCCCGTGATGATTAAAATATCTTTGCCTTTAATCTCTTGGGCTTTTTCAAACTCCTTTGTAAGCTCTGCAAAAAAGGGTAGTGGCTTTTGTGTAGCATTATTGAAATACAGCGTATTTGTTAGCATAATATTTAGACTTTCATATTCCTTTGTTTCATCATTATATTGTAGCTCTATGCCAAATTCTTCTTTTAGCACTTGAGAGATTTTTAAATGCGCTATGGTGTAGGGGGCGGTTAAAAACTCAAAGCCATAAAATCGCTTCAAAAGTGGCTTAAGCATAAAGCTAGGCGTGGATTTATCGCTAGATTCTAGGGCTTTTCTAAAGGCTTCTAGCAGAAATGTCCCTGTGCCTGTGGCAAAGTCTAGCAGGGTAATATCGCTATCGGTGATAGCGGATTGTAGCCCTTGCTTGCTAAAGTCTTTTTGTAAGGTTAAGTCAATAGAATCTATGATGAATCTAACCACCGGAGCTGGGGTGTAATACACGCCCCGCACTTCTCTTAAGCTCTCATCATATTCTTTGAGAAAGTCTTCATATAAATGTAAATAAGGGTCTTTATAAATGTATTCCCCTAGCAAGTCTTTTTGCGAGAGCTTGTTGAGATCGTGGATAATGGCAGTGATGTTTATGTGATTGATAATAGCGATGATTTCTTCTATAAGCCATTTGATAGAATCTAGCTTTTTTAATTTGTTTAGGTATTCACTCATCGCTTGGATAAGTGAGAAAGACTTAGGGATAAAATTATAAGCATTGTCTAAAGTGATTGTTTCATTTGTATTGTTGTTTAGCCTTGCGAGAAATAGGCTATAAGTAAGCGTTTGTGCAAAACTATCGGCAAAGGCGATAAACTCTAATTCTTTATAGAGCGATTCTTTAAAGGCGTTAAAAAGCCCTTGTATGTGTGCGTTGCTCTGCTTTTCTATCATTTCATCTTTTAGGATTCTAGTCCGCTGTGCCAAGGCATTTGCAAACTCTTTTGCCGTGATTATGGGGCTTGGGCTTTGGGAAAAAAAGAGTGTGAAAAGCTCGGTCAGCTCTTTTGCTTTAGTCTCTAGGTTAAAAAGCTTGGGATTTTTGGCTAAGGCTTTTAGCTGTGAAAGCTCACAGATCCTGCATTCTCGCACAATCTCTGCATTGCCCTTGTCATTTTTACGCACAAGGCAGAATCGCAAGTAGTCTGTAAGCATTAGATTATCGCTTAGTCGCAGGTATTTTTCAATCTGTGGGCTTTGAGATATGGAATCCAAATCTGCATTTACGCGCTTGTTTTCAATATAGCCAAGTGTTAGAGAATCTTTTGTGATTAAAAAGTCTGGTGCGCCCCTGCCTTCTTTGTCGTTGTTTGGCTCGTGCTTGATATGGATAGATTGCAAGGCTTTATTTTGCAGAGTCAAACACTCTTTTAAGGCATTTAGCAAATTTTCTAATGGGGTGCGATAGGTATGCTCTTTGTCGCTGTCTTTTATGTCTTGTATGGCTTGTAAATAAGTTTTTAGAATCTCTTGCATTATATCTCCTTTGTGTTTGCTTGATAAAGCTCCCAAATGGGTAGCTCAAAGATCTCTGGGGCATTTTTCAGCACTTCAAAGGGCGTGAAACGCTCCTTGTAGCCCACGCTATGATGATCTTTGATCCAATAGCCCGGATAAAAATATGCGAGATTTTTATCTTGAGCTATGAGAAGCTGGGTAAGGATATTAAATGTCCCTAGGCTAAGTTTAGAAAACTTATGGTCATAGAAAAAATATGTCGCAGAAATCGCATTTTCTAGCAGGTCAAAATACCCCACCCCCACAAGCTTGCCAGCGATTTTGTAGCTAATCTCATAGCCAAAGTCGCAAAAGCCATCAACAAAGCTCTCGCAATAGCTCTCCGCGCACATTTCCTTATAGCTCCAGCCCTTTTTGCCCTCCATAATTTGATGATATTGATTGTAGAGCTGGAGTTTTTCATCGCTTAGGCTTGGGCGTGCTATGGTGATGGTGGTTTGGGTATTTTTGGCGATTATGCGGCGGTGGGATTTGCTAAGGACAAAGCCCCCTACTCTCTGGCGGATCGATAAGCACTCACTGCAGTCTGCACACATCGGCGTGAAGAAATACTCCCCAAAGCGGCGGTATCCACGCTCAATCAAAGCTTGGCAAAAAGCCTTCGAGCAGTTTTGGATAAAAAAGTAGCGAAAATGTGAATACCTATCATCATAATAGCCGCAAGGATTGCAGGGCTTGGAGTAAAACTCGATAAGCTGAAGCAATGAAAAGCCTATTTGATATTAGCTAGCTTCAAGGTAAATTCCACCTCACCGCGCCCTATGCGCAATTCTTTGGCGATAGAATCCACACTAAAGCCATTTTGAAACATATCAATGATCTTTTTCTCATCAATATCCCCCCCACTTGAGCTAAAGCTCCCATACTCACGGATACGATTTTCAAGACTCATAATCTTTTCATCATAATGATTGCGCAATAGATCAATGTCTTTATCTAGCTCGATGAGCTTTTTATTAAGCGCGATGAGCTTGTCGTTTGTGGCGTTGAATTTAGACTCGCCATTTTCTGTGGTGAGAAACTCTTGACTTGCTTGGGCGGATTCTAGCTTTTGCTGGGTTTTTTGCACTTTATACACTTCTTTGACAATGGTTTCTATCGCAGTCTCAAAGCGCGAGATACGCTTAGAAGTGTCCTTGTCCTTAATGATCATATAGGCAAGCACACACACTAGCACAAATCCAATCCCCCCCACACATACCAAAAACAACTCATAATCAATCATCATTTGCCATCCTTTTGCTGAAATTGCGCCACCTGCCGCTGCCGCAGCTGCTCCATCTCTTTGGCGGCGATGAAGCTATCAAGGGCTTGCGTATTATGTGAATGTATGCGCACAATGTGCAAGAGACTATCTGTAAGTGCGCACGCAAACACCCCAATCACACGCTGGGAGAGCGTAGGCAGACTAAAGCGCACATAGTAGAATCCACTTTTGTCAAACTCCCCATCTCTTACGCATAGCACGCCGTGCCCTAGCCCAAGCATAATGCCACTAGAATCCAGCGGGATCAAGCGTTGCTGCTCTTGCAGGATATGGCTTTCAATCCTGCTAAGTCGCTGCTGCATATCTATAAGCAGCTCTAGCACTAAGGCTATGGAGGTGTTTTTCTCCTTCGCTCCAAAGTGCATAGCTTGGGCGATTAGGTCATTTTTACTCGCGCCAAGAGTGTCGTATTCTTGCAGATAGCTTATATCATCGCTACTTTCTAAGGCATTTGAGCAAGAGTGGATTCTAGTCCATTCTATGGGGATATGGCAGGATATGATGCGCGTTTGTATGCCACACTCTTGTGCGGCTTGGATAAAGCTTTGTAGCAATTCTTCTCTCATAGTCCGCCCAGCCGCCCAGCCCCATCGCCTATGATACACGCCAGCAGCACAAAGCCTAGATAGCCATTTGCTACAAAAAAGGCTTTAGGGATATTGGCGAAATTTTTATGCACGAGATACTGCTCATAGATAAGCATACACGCACTTAGCCCCACGCCAATCCACGCCAAAGCCCCAAGATCTGCCATATACGCAAAGCCACACCACAGCCCCACCGCACAGCAGTGAAAGCCACGAGAAAGCCACAGCGATCGCTTCACACCAAAGCGTGCAGGGATAGAAAACAGCCCCTCTTGCTTATCGACTTGTATATCTTGTAAGGAATACAACACATCAAAGCCCGCCACCCAAAACGCCACGCCACAAGCTAGCAGCACGCTCCACAAAGGCACAGCCCCAGCCACTGCGATCACCCCAGCGATAGGCGCAAGCCCGAGTGAAATCCCAAGCACCAAATGCGCCAAAGAGCTAAAGCGTTTCATAAGACTATACCCACCCAAAATAGCCAGAAACGGCACACTAAGCACAAAAGCAAGAGAGTTGATCATAGCACTTACTAAGATAAAGACCAGCGCATTTAGCACACAAAAGATCGCAATGCTACGAGCAGAGATTCTGCCATCGACACTTGGGCGATTCTTGGTGCGAGCATTACGCGCATCAATATCCCTATCACACAGGCGATTAAACCCCATAGCAAAATTTCTAGCACTAATGAGTGCTAATGCACATAGAGCAAATGTCTCCCAGCCCACCCATAGGCTTAGATTGACTTCCACGCTCGCCACACACATCGCTATCAAAATAAAACTCGCGCTAAAGATCGTGTGTTCAAAGGCAACTAGCTCGCTAAAATGCTTGAATGATGTTTGGATTTTATGCCACATTACCACTGCTTCCTTGCTACTTGATCCCCAGTGATACGACTTTTTTCAATCCATCTGCTACGCTAATATCTGTGCGCTCGATCTTGTCCTTTTCTACGCGAAACAAGAATCCAGAAGTTGGATTAGGCGTAGTAGGCACAAACACCCACAAATGCTCTTCCTCTTCTTTGGTGATAAAGCCTATCACCTTATGCTCCCCCAAGCGCAAATACCCTACCCCAAGATACTCTGCAGAGCCAGAGCCAGAAAACATCTTAAACACATCTTTGA
This sequence comes from Helicobacter zhangjianzhongii, assembly GCF_030249855.1. Classification (NCBI taxonomy): domain Bacteria; kingdom Pseudomonadati; phylum Campylobacterota; class Epsilonproteobacteria; order Campylobacterales; family Helicobacteraceae; genus Helicobacter; species Helicobacter zhangjianzhongii. The sequence goes on along the minus strand of NZ_JANURN010000016.1, from coordinate 970 downwards.
TGACATGATAGACTGAGGCGACTCCGGGGATTTTATCGATCACAAATTCGGAGAGTTTAAGCAAAATGAAGTCTTTATTTTTCTCCAGCAAATATCCAGCATAAGCTAGGATCAAAAGCAAAATCAGCACGATCGCAAGCGTGGCTATGGAGTTGTTTGCAGTGGTATTAAAAATCACACCAATAATGCGCGCCAAAATCCCATAGGCAAAAGTGAGTATCCACAAAAGTATAATGACAGGAGCTAGTGCCAAAAGCCCCTTGCCAATAAGTCTAAAAAGTGTGGGCATATATGCTCCTTGCAAAATTACGCCAAGCTGTGGCGTGCTAGCTTCTCAGTGTTATGTGGCTTTGTATGTGGCTAATCTTAGCATTATTATCCAAAGCTTGCAATACGCCTCCCCACACACCACAAATCTAGAATCCACTTTTTGCGTATAACGCCCTTCTCTTGTCATATTGAGCCTTTAGGCGAAATATCTCTGTCATTACGAGCCTTGTGCTACGCTGCCCCCTCTGTCATCGCGAGCCGATGTATCGGCGTGGCGATCCATAATTTTGCGCTAGCAAAATAACCTTTACTAGAATCCACTTTTTGAAAAGTGGATTCTAGTAATAAACGCCAAAAATGTAAAAAGTGGATTCTAGGAGTAAGTAAGAATTCTAAAAAAGCTAGCAAAGGATTCTAGGATTTGCGATGAAAAAGCAGGGTTGCGCTGCCTTTTGCGCGGAGATAAGGCTGGTTGCCTATCGCACAAGCAAAAGGCAAACTCCCTGCTTTATCGCGCAAAGCCGAATCCACCAGCCCACTACTTTAGGCATTAAAAGAAATAATGCCAGCGCATAGAGGCATTATGCGTAATGCCTAGCAATCCCCCTACTGCCACATACCCAGCAGAGAAGTTTCCTGCTTTGTCTGTGTGGTAATTTATCACAAAGGTGCCTTGGTAGAAAAATGGAGCTAAATGCAC
>NZ_JANURN010000015.1:0-13097 GCF_030249855.1 Helicobacter zhangjianzhongii | reverse complement strand
GTTAAGCACGAGATACAAGCGATAGATAAAGCAACCTTTTGAGAGAATCTAGTAGAAGCATTTAGAGAGATATTATTTCCCCCCCCCCCCCCCGTTTGTGTGGGGCGTTATTATGTGAAGTTTTCATAAAGACTCCTTATAAGGTTTAAGATAAAGCGCAGAAATTGTAAAAAATATTTTGCTTAAAATGCAAGAATTATTGAGAAAAATCGTTTTTTTTTTTTTTTTGTTTTGCGTAGATTTGGGGGTTTGGCGGTTTTAAAAAGTGGATTCTAGGGTGAGTATTTAGGAAGTGGGTAGAATTGTAGCAGAGGTTGCCCAAGAGAGTGCGACCTCTCTTGGCGTAACCTACTTTGAATAAAGGAGGTTACAATGAGTAAGATTTGTCTGAAAATCTTAGTCGCTATGATACTACTATGTCTCATAGTAGTCAAGTGCTACTAGGATAATCCATAGCTCACCTTGATCGTTAAGGAGGTGGGCTAGTCTTACTCTACTCTCTTACTTAACGCGTGCTTCACTCTTGTTTGATTTATTCAAAATCGCTTGTTTTCTAAAGAAACTTCGCTGCGCTTGTTTTCTAAAGAAACTTCGCTGCGCTTGTTTTCTAAAGAAACTTCGCTGCGCTTGTTTTCTAAAGAAACTTCGCTGCGCTTGTTTTCTAAAGAAACTTCGCTGCGCTTGTTTTGGGGGCAGAGCTAGACTAATGGTCTGCGGTTGCCTCCAAAACAAGAGACACCGCTCGGCGTAGCCGATGTTTCTTTAGTAATTTTTGCAACACTGCCGCATTGCTCGCCCAAGAGCGAATCGCTTGTGGCTATACCTTTTTCTTGTTTGCATCATCTAATATCGCCTTGGCAATCCCTGATACATCTTGTGAGATTTGTGAGCTAGCATTAGCGATAGAGACATTCTCTTGGGTTACGGACTCTAGGCTAGAGATGGCTTCGTTTATCTGTGTGATCCCTGCGGTTTGCTCTTTGATAGATTCTGCCATATCGTTGATTGATTGCACGAGTAAGTTTGTATTAGCTTCTATCTCGCCTAGGGATTTGCTTGTGCGCTCTGCCAATTTGCGCACTTCATCTGCTACGACGGCAAAGCCTCTGCCGTGCTCTCCTGCCCTAGCGGCTTCGATAGCGGCATTTAGGGCTAGGAGGTTTGTCTGATCGGCTATATCTCTAATGATACCTATGACATTTCGTATATCTTCTGTTTGCTGGATTACTTCATTGGTCCTGCCAGAGACATTTTGCATAGATGAAGTGATCTCCTCTACGGCAGTGGCAGTTTGCTCTAGGCTGCTGGCTTGGGAGTTAGAGGATTTAGTAAGGGCGGCTACGGCTTCTTCTAGCTTATCACTTTGAGAGTGGAGAGAGTTGGCAAACTCTAGGGAAGTTTTAAGCATTTTTCTAATCTCTTCGCCTAGTGTGTTGGTAACGACTTCTACCCTGCCGCTAGCATTTGCTACTTCTGTGGTGAAATCAAGGCGCGTATAGGAGTCAAAGACGCGGTTAAGCTCTGGGAGATCGTTGCCAATGGCACTTGAAAGTAGATCTAAGAGATCATTGACAGAGTCTTTTAGCGCGTTTAGCTGAGGATTGCTACCTTCAAGCGTGATGCGCTTAGTAGCTTTGCCCTCTGTTTTAGCGAAGTTGATCACTTCTAAAGATTCTTTCACCAAGGCGGAATCCTGATTGAGATGGGCGCGAGATTTATCGACATTTTCGTTGATCATCTGCCCTATTTTACCCAGCTCATCGCGAGCTTTGATCTGGATATGATGGACTTCATCGCTCTCGTGATTGACAAATTTGAAAAACTGATCCAGAGTTTTAAGAATGATTGGCAGCCTTGATGATAGTAGCCTATGCACTAGATAATACACAGTCACCACTGCAAGGAGCAAGATCACCACTGCCACGCCAGCGATGATCCACTCAAGCCTATATAAAGGAGCTAGCACCTCTGCCTTTGGTGCAGCGACAAAGATAGAGTAGCTGCTGTCATCGGCGGTTTTAAACGATGATACACTTGCATAGCTCTCTATGTTGGAGAGAGTGGTGTAGTTATCTAGTGTCGCATTTTCTCCATTTTTTATGATTTTGACAATTTCTTGTGCGCTTGGGTGTTGGTTGGCTTCGCTAAGATTGTGTAGGGCTAGCCCTGCGCTGCTATGCACGGCGATCGTGCCATCTCCGGCAACAAGTACTTTAGCCTCATTCTCCCATATTTTGTCCTTGGGATTTAGCATAAACCGCTCTACATCGCCTAGATCAATGACAAATCCCAGCACCCCGACAAGCTGTCTTTGACTATCAAAAATGGGGGCAGCGATATTAAGCCCTACAAATTCCCTACCGCCAAAGTTTAGTTTAGTAGGTCGCCCAAAGGATATGCTATCGCCGTATTTGGCTTGTTTTAGCACCTTTTGCACGACAGGAAAGTCCAGCACCGCGTCTGTGCTTTGTAGTGTTTTGATCCCGCCGGACTTATCAATATCTGTATCTTGGAAAAGCATAATGACATTGCCCTTAGGCGTGGTGTAGGCTTTACTTTTAGCAGCGAAATGGGGGGGGGCGTCTAGTAAATAGACAAAGCCATAGCGGGCAAAAGCACCGGCATCTAGGGAAGATTTTGTCGATGATTCAAAGACGGATGCGGTGGTGGGGTTGTTGATAGAAGTAACATTCAGCAAATCGCTTAAAATCTTCGCGCTGCTCTCAAGCACAGATCCCATCTCCTCAAATGCACCTTCAATGTAAATCGCATACTTTTGAGAAGAATTTTTGACAATATCTTCTGCATCTTTTTTCATATTGTCTCCCACAAAGTCAGAGACAACCAACGCCAACGCTGCAACCCCTAGAATCACGACATTAGAGACATAGATAATAAACTTCGCCCCAATGCCAAGCTTACGATACAAAGCTAACATACACACTCCTTGATAATTTCTAGCACACCATACGCCCACGCCTAAGCCTGCACGCCAGACTACATCAAAGATGGCAGATAGCCTGCAGGCACACAAGTGATGATGAATGTGGATAAGGCTGTATGGTAATGACTAATGCTTTAAGTATCGGTTAAATGGGCAGAAATTTTACAAAAAGATAGCAAAATATGCTAAGACATAGTGATACGCTGCTTGTAATACCCCCAGCCCTTTTTGGTAAGCCCTATGCGTAGTGTCGTGATAGAAAATAGCTCCGGACTATCCCAGCTAAGCTCTTTTGCCTGTGTGCGTAAAGCCGCTAGCGCATCGCTAGAATCCACTTTTGCCACTTTTGCCTGCTTTGCTTCATTTGCCTCCACTTTTGCACTTATCTCTGGGGCTTTTGCGCCCATTTTCGCCCCTATATCCGCCATCTTTGCCCCTGTTTTGATACTCGCGCATAATGGCGCAAAAAGCGTGTCAAACAGATAGTGCCACGCGCTAGATCTATGCGGGAAGCTTTGTGCTAGGCTTAGGCGGTGTGTGTGGCTAGGGGCTTTGCTTGTGTATAGCCTTGCATCAAGCCAGAAATCTACCAGCCCATCACAAAAGGCATTTTCTAAAATCCCTAGAGCAGAATCTAGCAAGCCATTTTGCACTGATGTGGTATCACAAGGCAGCCACGCCCACGCGAGCAAAATTGAAGTGCTAAAAGTGGATTCTAGGGGGTTTGACTTGCTTGTGGCATTAGGGCATTGCGTGCGTGCAAGGCTTGCAAAGATACGCTTCTCAATAGCACATAGTATCTGCACGGGATCATCGCTGGATAAATGTGTGCTTTGATACGCGGGCGTATCTGCGGCAAGCGTGGCAGAGGGTGTGGGTATATTAGGCGTATAGAGATAATCAGCTATGCACAAATCCCTCTCGCTTCTCTCTCTAGGGCTAGAATCCATCTCATCAATATACGCACGCAAGGCGCATACAATGCTCGGGTGGATATGGAGAGCTAGCTCCATAATGCTTAGGATTTGGGAGAAATCTTGGAGCTTGGTGGCGTCTTTTTGCGTGGTGAGCAGCGATGTGGGGGCGTAGGATCCTAGGATAGCGTGGATCTCTTGGGGGGTGAAGTGGTGATGATCGGGGAAAAATTGCCTTCCAATAATCTCGCAATCTTTATCCATAGCGGGGAGAAATGCTAGCAAACGCGTGGGATTGGCTATGGCGGTTATAAGGAACATTTTGGGACTTGGGTTTGTGATCTGCACCTCTCTAGTGAAGTCGATATTTTCTTGGGCGATTATGGCGCGCGGGGAGCTAGCTAGCTTGCCATAGAGAGAGTGAGACTCGCGGTAAAGCCCGCTTGGGATAAAGCGCGGATAAAAAGGCTCAAAGCTTGGGCGTAAAATGACATCAAACTTCTTAAAGCAAAAGCGGAATCCATCATCAAGCAAAATGAGTTGCGCGCCTTGGGCTTTGGCTTGCTTGATGGCTTTGGCGCGGTTTTTACACACAAGCACGCTGACATTATGCCCTGCTAATGCGCTAGCGATGAGATAGGGCTCATCACCGCTTGTAGCGACATCTGCTAGAATCCTGCCTTGCTTGCTCACCCAGATAAGCCCCTTGCTCTGGCGTTTATAGCCGCGTGAAACCACAGCGATATGCCCATATCTAAAGAGGCATAAATGCTTGCAAAGCGCGATGATAAAGGGCGTCTTCCCACTGCCGCCAGCGATTAAATTGCCCACTGATATGATAGGCAGCCCAAAGTCCCTGCCTTGCTTGCCATAGAGGATTCTAGGGGCAAGTCTTTTGAGCGTGGCGATTAGCCCATATAATGCGCTAAAGGGCAGTAGAAGTAGGCTTAGAATCTTATGTCTTAAGCTAGGGGTATAGTGGTAGGCATAGAGATCCACACTTATATCCTTATCAAAGCTTTGTGCAAATGCCTTTGTAGAGAGGCTTTAGGGGTGAAGATCTCTGGCATTTCGCGCTTAAATTGATTAGCCTTTATGCGGGATAGCACCATTGCTACAAGTGTTTGGTCAAAGTGCTTATAGAGCTTTTTGCGTAGGGCTTTGAGGTGGATGGCGTGCGATGTCAGGGGCTTGTGCTTTGTGGATTCTAGCTTTGTGGATTCTAGGTAGATTGCAGCAAGCAAGGAGTCAATATCCCCATAGCTAAAGCCCAGATCGCCCTCATCGCTTTGATTGGGGTAGAGATCGGCACTTGGGGGCTTTGCGATGATGGATTCTGGGATTTGCAGGATTCTAGCTAGGGAGAAAATCTCTGTCTTAAACAATGCGCCGATAGGATTGATCGCGCACGCCAAATCGCCAAAAATCGTGCCATAGCCTAGCAGCAGCTCGGATTTATTGCTTGTGCCTATGACTATGCCCTTATGCACGCTTGAGTAGTGATAGAGTAGTGCCATTCTCACCCTAGCGCAGAAATTCCCCACTTCAAGCGCATTAGAATCCACAAACTGCGAGCTAAAGAGCTTGTCATACTCGGCTATGGGGCTTTCTATAAAGGGGAGCGAAAATCTCTCTACAAGCTCTTTGGCATCAATGCGTGATTGCGCGCTAGTCTTAGAGCTAGGGAGAAAGACACAAAGCAAGCGGTCTTTACTCTCATCGCCCAGCGCGATTTGGCACAATCGCGCCACCACCGCAGAGTCGATCCCGCCGCTAAGCCCGATGATGAGCCTTTTAGCGTGCTTTTTTTGCATTTGCTTAGTGATAAATCGCGTAGCAGTGGTGATAAAATCTTCAAGCCTAGAATCTAGCGCGATATATGGGCTACTCGTTTTGTTTCTCTTGTGTTTTTTGTCGCTTTTGTTTGCCATAGTTGCTCCTTGCTAATAGATCTAGCAGATCCTACCAACGCTCCCCAATCCCCAAAAGCAAGCAGCGATTGACCGCGCTAAGTGCGCAAAGTGCGTAGAATCTCTGCTTGCCAATAGCAAGAATATCGCTAAAATAACGCCCCTGAAAATTTAAGTGGATAGGCTTAGAGCTATCATCTATATATGCAAGAACACTCACGCCGCCAAACTCACTATACAAGGGCTTCCCGGCAAAAAATCCGCTGAAAAATATCAAAGGCTTTGGGATAGATTGTATCTCTTGCTTGCTTATTTGCTGATATATCGCATAGTCAATTAAACTATACCCACGGAAGCGCACAAACTCCCTGCTAATCGAGCCTTCTACAATCGCCCTGTGCGCTGCTGTGAGATTGCTATGATAGAAGTGTAAAAAGTCTTTGGCATCTACTTGTGGCTCGCTGGCATTCGCGCTAAAAAGAGCAAAACACGCAAGAAAGATAAAGCGAGTCATAGGCTATGTCGTGATCTAAGCCTATTGGTCGCACTACTCATCACGCACAAACACAATACTCTCGCCACACTTTTTGCAGTGGAATGACTGCCCGCTCTGGATTTTCTCATGCACAGTGTTTAGCACCTTAAACGCTGGCTTGCACGCGCATTTATAAACATGCGTGATTTCTTTCTCTCCATTTCGCTTTGCCTGCATAGCTTTGATTTCTTCTTCGTGGGCTTTGCGGTATATTTCAATTTGCATATCTTCTTTTAAGATATGGTTGATTAGCCACTCTTCCGTGATGATGGCAAGCTTTTGCTTAAAGTCATAGCGGATATTTTGGATCAGCTCTGTCATATCGCGGATAATCTCTTGGTGCATATGGGATTGCCGCTCAAGCCCCGGGTAGCCGATACTTGCCATATAGGCTTCCTCATCGTGAAAATGCACTTTCATATATTCAAAAAGCTCTACAAGGATCTTTTTGATCTCATTACCATCGACTTGCTTGCTGATAAGTAGCCCTGCTCTGTGGGCAATGTCAAAGAGCTTTTTATGCTGGATGTCAATCACATCATTGTGTATGCTAAACTTCTCATCCCATTCAGGTATCGCCATATCACCTTCCTTTAAGTTTCACTCCTAAAAGCTGTCATTTTATAACTTTCAAGGTTTTTTTTCCCTTAAAAACTCTTGCAAAATATGTTCCCAAACTATGTATAATTACAAAAATGATAATGAAACTTAGAAAGGTAAAACTTATGGAAGGCTTTATCGACTCATTTAAAGACTCTTTTGAGACTTGGGGCTATGTGGCGTTGTTTTTTTATTGTATGGGGAGTGGGTATGTGGGGATTCTCGCAGCTGGCACACTTGCCACACTAGGGCATATCAATCTTGCAGCAAGCATTATCATCGCTACTATGGGGAATTTTACAGGTAGCTCTCTGCTAGTGATCCTTACGCGTTATCAAAAAAAGGACTTCGAGCGGTTTCTCTCTGCTCATCGTAGGAAAATCGCGCTTATGCATATTTGGCTGAAGAAATATGGTGCCGCGCTAATTGTGATCAACAAATACATCTATGGCGTGAAGTTTCTCGTGCCTTTAGCCATCGGTGCTAGTCGCTATGATCTTAAGAAATTTGTAGTGCTAAACTTCTTGGCTAGCGTGATTTGGGCTACTAGCTTGGGGCTACTAGCGTTTTATTTCTCAAAGGCGGTGATTGAGATCGTGGAGTCGTATGGGCAGTATTCTTACATTGTCATTGGGGTGTTTGTCGCTTTGATCATCGTGGCTTTGTGGTTTAGCAAAAAGGCATTAGCAAAGCATACTTCCTAGAATCCACTTTTCACATATTGCGTTTATTGCCATTGCGAGCGAGTGAAACGAGCGTGGTGATCCACACAATCTGCAAAAGCGGATTCTAGTGTGATTATCTGCTAGCGCAGAGTATGGATTGCCACGCCTTGCGGTGCAAGGCTCGCAATGACAGAGAAAACAACGCCTACACAAGCACCGCTCGCAATGACGGAAAAATTGCCACAAATCAAAAAGCGGATTCTAGGAGTGAAGCACAAATTCTGTCATTGCGAGAAAATCCGCAAGGATTTTCGTGGCAATCCACAATTTCTGCACTAGCAAAATAGGCTTTACTAGAATCCACTTTTTGTGATTATCGTGTTTTATGTGTTTTTGTTACTTATGGATTACTAAAGAAGCTGCGGCTTGGCTTGCTTTGCCGCGCGGACAAGTCCGCTCGCAATGGCAGAGAAAACAACGCCCGCACAAGCAAAAGCACCGCTCGCAATGACACAAAAACGCCACAAGTAAAAAAGTGGATTCTAGGGCTTGAGTTAGCTTGGAAGCAACACGATTCTAAGAATTGCGGTGGGGCTGTGGTTGCTTTGCGTGATTTTAGGGTAGGAGTTACCTTGAGCGGTAATGACTGCCCTAAAATCACGCAATCAGCCGCATTGCTCGCCCAAGACTGAATCGCTTAAGCAAAAGTGGATTCTAGGGCTTGGGCTGTTTGGCTAGAAGATACACAGGCTCATAGGTGATCTTCCCGCCAAATCGCGCTTGATACGCTAGGATTTTGGATTTATTTAGTGCATTGCCTGATAGGCTATTGACACCGCTTGCACGAAAATGCCTAAACACTCCAAGCGCACTCCCGCAATCAAGCTTAAGAGTCTCGCTACCACTCTCTACAATCTCTAGCCCAAGCTCCTGCAATAACTCGCATAAATCTTCTAGCTCCATATACTCTAGCCCTATGCCTAAAATCTCTCTCACCTCATAGCAAGTCCTAGCCCCAAAGCTCCCTAGCAGCAGCAGCCCACCGCTAGCAAGCATAGGCACAACACTCTCTAGAATCTCCTTTGCATTAAGCCACTGCAAGCAGGCATTTGAAGCAATAAGATCAAATCGCTCTAGACATAGGGGCTGATTTTTTATATCGTGCATATCAAAGATCGCTACGCGTGTCTTGGGCTTTAGGCGTGCTTGCAGTATGCTTGCGTGGTTGTTTATGTCATTGCAAACAAAGTGCGTATAAGCGAGATTTTCTTGCAATAGCACGCTAAAGTCCCCCACCCCAGCACCAAACTCAAACACCTTCTCAAACTCCCTGCCCTTTGCGTGTGACAAGAGCAAGCGCATAAGATTCTGGCGCATAGTGGCTTGGATAGGGGCATTTTCCGTGTAGCTCTGCCTTGCCTCCCAGAATCTAGCCCCACTACTAGAATCCACTTTTGGCACACATATCCCAAGCAGCTTCCCCCAGCTTGTAAAGCTCCCAAACACATAATGCGGCGCATCGATAGAGTGGCATTGTGTGTGCGTGTGTGAAAAGGTGGATTCTAGGATCATAGGAGAGAAAATCATATCCCTACTGCTTATGATCGCGTGGGTGAAATGCACGCCCGCCCTACTCTCACCACTCTTGCTAGCACTACACTCTCCCCAAGCTTGACAGAATCTCTGCAATGCTTGCAGCTCTTGCTTGCACTCTAGCACATTCCCAAACAAAGTGCTAAAATCCCCATTAAACCCACGCATTATAGGGGATTTCATAGCCTTAGCCCTAGCGGTGATCTCTGCCACATCATCGCTGCCAAAAAACGCTCGCGCAAACTCCCGCACATCAAAATACTCCAAAGTCCGCGCATAGATTCTAGGGTGTATGCCATAGCGCGTATCTATCCCTAAAGGCGTGCCATTGATAGCAATACTATGCCTAAAAGCCCCCGCCCTATCAATCGCCCCTATCACCCTAGCAGCCACCGCCACCCCTAGAGAAAACCCCACCAAAATGCAATGCCTATGCCTATCAATTAGCTCTTGCAAATCGCGTAGCACAGGGGGTAAAAAAGTGGATTCTAGGCTAGATTTGTTGCACAAGCCCAGCCTAGAATCCACTTGTGCTAAATCCCTATAATCATAGCAAATAGCGATATTGCAAGCAGGTATATCACACGCTAAATGCGCGAAAAATTTAGGGTTAGTCGCAAAGCCGCTAAAACATAGCACCAAAGTGCTTGCGCGCTTGTCAAACGCCCTAGCAAAAGCGATTTGCATACTGCTCCAATGCCTGATAGAGTGGCTCTAGCGTGCTAAGGCTAGCATTGAGGCTAAAGCGGATTCTAGCTGTGCCCTGCGGGATTGTGGGGGATTTGATCGCTTTAGCAAAGATCCCGCAAGACTCTAAGAAATCTTGGCACTCTATGGCAGTAGCATTATCCCCTAGCACTAGTGAGATGATATGCCACTCTCCTAGCACATAAGGCAGCTTTTTAGACTCTCCCCTAGAATCCACTTTTGCAAAAGTGGATTCTAGCTTAGATCTTGCCTGCTTACTTAGGGCGCGTAAATACTCCCTTTGCTCCCCCAAACGCCAAAGCTCACAAAAGGCAAAAAAGCTAAAAGCTATGCTAAGCGGTGGCAAAGCGGTGGAGTAGATAAGCCCGCGCGCAGTATTTATAAATAGCTCTTTTAGCTCCTTAGCACAGAGCATACAAGCCCCCATACTCCCCAATGCCTTGCCAAAAGTGAAGATAAGAAAATCCACCTCCCCACACAGCCCAAGGCTCTTAGCAAGCCCTAGTCCATTCTCCCCTACCACGCCAAGGCTATGGGCTTCATCAAGATAGATTAGGACATTATCATAGCGGTGTTTTAACGCGACAATCCCCTGCAAATCACACACATCACCATCCATACTAAACACCCCCTCGCTTATGATGATAATATGCCTAAATCGCGCAAAAGTGGATTCTAGTAGCTCTTGTAAATGCGCCATATCATTGTGCCTAAACCGCCTCCACCACAGAGCCTTACTCATCGCCTTTGCTTGCAAAAGTCCATCAAACATACTTGCGTGCGCGTATTCATCGATCAAGATCCCCACCCCTTCAAGCCGCCCAAGAGCCGCGATACAAGAGACATTACAATGATAGCCGCTATTGAAAAGTAGCGCGGATTTTGGCGCGAAAATCTCTTGCAAATATGCCTCAAAGCTCTCCCACACAGGAGTTCCCCCACTAAGCAAGCGCGAAGAGCCAGAGCCAAGCGATAAATCCCCTGCCCCAATGCCTTGCTTTGCTAAAAACTCCCAAAATCTAGCCCCAAAATCTTTGGCTTTTTGCCTATGTGTGTCTAGCTTGTGTAAATCTATGTGTGTATCGCGCAAAGAGTGTGGCGAGATGATGGCGTGCGATAAGCCTGCCAAGCCTAGATAGTCATTGCTTGTGAGATTAAGCAAGGGGGCATTATCTTTGATGATAAACTCCCCCAAATGCGCATAATCTGCGATAGAGCGGAGGTTGTGTGCATTAGAGAGAGTGTGGGCTAGGTGCTGGGCGTGGGCGATTAGCGTGGGATTCTTGGCTGGATTTTTAGGCATAATATCTCCGCAAAAAGCTAGATTATAGCTTAGAATCGCTATTTCACAAAGGATCATAATGCCAAATCTATCCAATCACACTCTCTCCGCGCTTGATCTGGCTCACATCTGGCACCCTTGCACACAGATGAAAGACCACGAAGACTTCCCCATAGTCCCCATAAAATCCGCTAAAGGTGTGTATTTATACGACTTTGATGGCAGCAGCTATATTGATTGCATTAGTAGCTGGTGGGTCAATCTCTTTGGGCATTGCAACGCAGCCATAAACGCCGCTATCACAAATCAGCTCAATGAGCTAGAGCATATCTTGCTAGCAGGCTTTAGCCATAAGCCTATCATCGATCTATCGCAGCGGCTTTGCGCCCTGCTCCCACGCCCTCTAAACAAATGCTTCTATGCAGATAATGGCTCTTCTGCCATAGAAATCGCCCTAAAAATGAGCTTCCACTATCATCACAACCTCCACCGCAAAAGCCCGCCTCGCTCCAAATTCCTAGCCCTTAGCAATGCCTACCACGGCGAGACGATCGGCGCATTAAGCGTGGGGGATCTGGGGCTATACAAGCACACTTACGCGCCTATTTTGCTCTCCTGCCTTAGTGTGCCTGTGCCAAATGTCTTTGATGGCACAAAGGGGGCTAGCTTGCACGCCCCAGCAGAGCTAGAAGATGAGAGCTACTATGAGAGAGAATTACACGCGCTAGAATCTATCTTATCGCGCTATGGGGAAGAAATTTGCGCTTTTATCTTAGAGCCATTAGTCCAATGCGCGGGCAATATGCACATCTATCCAAAAGCCTTCATCAAAAAGGCGTGCGAGCTATGCAGGAGCTATGGGATTTTGATTATCTTTGATGAAATTGCCGTGGGCTTTGGGCGTAGTGGGAGTATGTTTGCCCTAGAGCAGTGCAGGATCACGCCAGATTTTTTATGCTTATCAAAGGGCATTACAGGGGGGTATCTGCCTTTAAGCGTGGTGATTACAAGCGATGAGATTTATCAGGCATTTTACGCGCCCTATGAGAGTGGCAAGGCATTTTTACACTCGCATAGCTACACGGGCAATGCCCTAGCCTGTGCGGCTGCAAATGCCGTGCTAGATATATTTGCCACGCAAAATATCATAGAGCAAAACCGCGCCCTATCGCGAGCGATTTTTGCTCTATGGCAGGAGCTAGAAGAGCTAAATATAGTCAAAAACTTGCGCCACTGCGGAATGATCTTTGCCTTTGAGATAGATTCTAGCACGCCTCGCGCGGGGGTAGAGATCTTTAGAGCGGCGTTGGCTAAGGGCTTGCTGCTGCGACCATTGGGGCATACGATTTACTTTATGCCACCATATATCATCACCATAGAAGAAGCGCGCTTTGTAGTCCAAACGCTTAAAGAGATTTTGCAAGCGCATTTTGCCTAGGCTTAAAGCACTTAAGGGCAAACGCGGATTCTACTTTGAAGCTTTTGCGCGGTTTGGCTAGATCTAGGGTTGTTTTATGGATCGCCGCGCTCGTTGCACTCGCTCGCGATGACGGAAAAACGGCGTTTTATACCACGCCGCAGGTGGTAGTGTAAAAAGTGGATTCTAGGGTAAAAGCCCATTTTGTAGCTAAAGGATTCTAGGATTAAAGTTAGTTTTAGAGTAAAACGATTCTAAGGATTGCGGTGGGGCTGTGGGAGCTTTGCAAATTTTGGGGAAGGTTAGCGACCTTGGCGGTCGTGCCTTTCACAAAACAAGCGACACCGCTTAGGCTGTGCCGATGTTTCTTTAGTAATTTTTGCAACACTGCCGCATTGCTCGCCCAAGAGCGAATCGCTTGTGGCTATACCTTTTTCTTGTTTGCATCATCTAATATCGCCTTGGCAATCCCTGATACATCTTGTGAGATTTGTGAGCTAGCATTGGCGATAGAGACATTCTCTTGGGT
>NZ_JANURN010000014.1:0-21096 GCF_030249855.1 Helicobacter zhangjianzhongii | reverse complement strand
TAATGCCTCCCCAGAAAACTTCACTAAAACGCGCTTGTTTTTTTCCATATCTTTGTCCTTTATGTGCTTGTGTATTGTGGTGAGATTATAGGTTTGCGCACAATCACGATAGCAAGCAAGCACGCGATAGCATAGCACTAGCACGCATAAGGCTATGTAGATTCTAGGGCATAGCTACTTAAGCGTTATAAAGCCTAGCGCATAGGATTGCTCTGTGCGAGAGAGCTAGCACTAGACCTTGGCTTCTAGTGCCTGCCAAATGAGCGTATCCGCCTAGAATCCACTAGCGTTTAGAGAATTGTGGGCTTCGGCGGGCTTTTCGCTTCCCGTATTTTTTGCGCTCGACAACGCGGGAGTCGCGCGTTAGCAAGCCTTTGGGCTTCAAGATCGCACGGAATGCTCTATCGTATTCATTCAATGCTTTGGAAATCCCGTGTCGCACAGCCTCTGCCTGCGCAGAATACCCACCGCCAAAAGCCTTAGCTACTATATCTACGGATTTTTCTTGCTTGGTTAGCACTAGGGGCTGTAGCACCTTTTTCTTAATGGCTTCGTGTCCTCCGAGCCATTCATTGAGTGTCATATCATTGACCATAAGCTTACCGCTACCATTGCTTAGCCATACCTTTGCGATCGCTGTCTTTCTTTTGCCTGTTGCATACACTTTTTTTGCCATTGTTTATGTCCTTTATTTGCTTTTTGAGATTTGAGCTGTGTGGGGGTGATCACTGCCTTGATAGACTTTGAGCTTTTTGATCATCGCTCTGCCAAGCTTAGTTTTAGGAAGCATACCGCGCACGGCTAGGTGGTAGAGCTTCTCTGGCGTTTTGTTTAGCATTTCTTCTAAGGTTTTGGACTTTGTGCTGCCAAAATACCCAGAATGCGTGAAGTATTCTTTATCTTGAAGTTTCACACCGCTGAATTTGACCTTAGTGGCATTGATGATGACCACAAAATCACCGCAATCCACATTGGGCGTGTAGCTAGGCTTATGCTTGCCTCGCAATAGTGTCGCGACCTCTGTGATGAGTCGCCCAAATGTCTTATCTGTCGCATCAATCACATACCACTCTCGTGTAATCTCGCTTGCTTTCATCGATCGTGTCATATTCATAAGATCTCCTTGATATGCCGATATACGCGCTATCAAGCGCACTATATGCGGATAGATTAAAGGCGTGATTCTAGGTAAAATACGCTTAAATAGGGCTTAAATTTTGTGAAGTTTAAGGTTTGATTACCACAAGCTAGAATCCACTTTTAAGCTAGAATCTATTTCTAAAAGATCGCTACAACCCCCCAAGCCTAGCGATGTCATACAACAATGTGTGTAAAAAGTGGATTCTAGCGTGAAGCCTTGTGCGACTGCCAAACTCACTTAAGCCAAGCACGCAGAGACCAAGAGCCTATCCACAAGCTTGCCAATCTAAGCCACTATCTAAGTAAAGCTTGCTTGATGTGGGAGAGATTCTACATAGAGACTTTGACTAGGGAAAGCCAGCGATAGCCCGAGCTTATCGACAATGCGCAAAATCTCTATGATAACCTGCTCTTTTGCCAAAAGATATTCCTCTAAGCTCACTCCTTTGCTAAAGCAATACACCAAAATATTCATCGAGCTATCTGCTAGCTCATCTAGCACGACATAGATAGAGTATTTGTAGCCTAGATAATCATCAAGCGAGACTATGGATCGCTTCAAGTGCAAGCCATACTCCAGCGTATCTTGGGCGGTGGATTCCTTGGCGATTAGGGGGTGGGCTAGTAGCATTGCCTTAATAGATTCTATACATTGCAAAATCTTATCCGGTGGCGTGCCATAGGTAAGCCCTAGTGAGAAGTAGATCCGCCTGCCTGCCTTGCGCCTACTCCAATTGATGATAGATTTATTCGCAAGCTCGGCGTTTGGGATTAGCACAAGGGCATTATCACCGGTGCGGATAGTCGTGCGCCGCAAGCCCATCTCCACTACCACGCCATCAACATCGCCGCATTGTATGCGCTCACCTTGTGAGAAAGAGTTATCAAATAGCAACATCACAGAAGCAAAGAAATTTGCCAGCATATCTTTGACCGCAAGGGCTACTGCTAGCCCACCAAGCCCAAGAGAAGCGATAATGGCAGAGATATTAAAGCCTAGTATCTTTAGAATCCACAATAGCGCGATAACCACGATGATAAAATACCCGATTTTCAGCAAGAGATTGATGACTTCGCGGCGGAAGTGATCGCCTCGTTTTTGCGCTAGGCTAGCAAGAAGTGCTGCAACATAGCCTTGTGAAATGATGATAATAAACCAAGTGCCATTGATGACATACACGACTTTAAACCACACTTCAAGCCCCTTAGGTGAAGGATCTGGGAGGTAAAGCACATCAAGCGAGATATTGACACTCATCACAAGCAAAAAGAGCGTGATAGGCTTCATCAACGCCCTTTGGATCTGCCGCCTTGTCTGTGTATCTTGCTTAGATAGGTGCAAGATCATATCAATGCAATAAATCGCAAGTTTTGCCAAAGAAGAGCGACACAGCCATAGCACGATAAAAATCCCTATGCTTAAAAGGATTTTCGCACACATTGGGCTTGCGCAAAATGCTGGCAGGATAGATTCTACAAACCTAACCGCACTTGATAGCATATCGCGGATCTTTTGCTCAAGCAGTGTGCTTTCTGTGGCGAGTGGATTTGCATAGATGAGATAGGGAAATGCGCAAAAAAGCACGAGAAATAGCTTCATACACCTAGTCCTTTGGGGAGATTTCGGTGGATTGTAGCGTATTTGGCGTGATTTATGCTTGTATTTGTGCTTAATCTATCTTGCGCTATGATGTGGGATTGATTGATTATACTATCTCAAGGGGCAAGTGTGCGATATTATCAGCGATTTTGGCAGTTTGGCAAAAAGGTGCGCATAATGCTTGGGCTACTTGGTGTGCTACTGCTTCTAGGGTGTGAAAACTCCCTAGATTCTATCAAAGATCGGCGCATACTACATATCGGCATATCTAAGGCGACACCGCCCTTTGGCTATGTGGATTCTAGGGGGGAGTTTGCTGGGCTTGAAGTGCTGCTTGGCAAAAAGCTTGCCAAAGATCTCTTAGGCGATGAATCGCGCGTGAGTTTTCAGGCGATCACACAAGAGCTAGCCTACAAGCTCCTAGAATCTGGCGAGCTTGACATCGTGCTAGCAAGCTCCTTTGCCATAGCAGAAAATCCGCACGCTCTAATCTCTAGCACGCCCTATATGTATGCAAATATCAGCGTGCTAGGCAAGAGTAGTCAGCCCAAAGGCATACAAGAGCTAGCAGCCTCTGCGGTGCTTGTGCGCCAAGACTCCATAGCTGCGGCGTATTTTGCTAGCAACTACCCCACAATCACTCTGCAAACCTGCCTAGATCTGCGTGAATGCCTTGCTAGCTTTGTGCGAGAGGAAAACACCTACTTCGCCGATAGCGATATGATCATCACAGCACTTGCCCGCCAGAATCCAAGCTTTGTCATAAGTGTGCCAGCCCTAGGCGACCCTTATCCCATAGCACCACTGCTTAAATCATCTAGCACCAGCTTGCACAATTGGCTTGATAAAGAAATCACTATCTTGCATAAAGAAGGATTTCTCAAGCAGGCTTTCTCAAGTGCGCTGCAATCCTATGATGATGAGCAATCCTTGCGCTAGATAGCCTAGTCTTGCACATACCCCAAGCACAGAGTCTAACCAGCCCTAAGCACACACTGCGTAAATCGCTCACTGACTCTTTCACTCTATGGGTGGATTTTGGATTCTAGCTTTTCTATCTAGCTCTTTTGGGATAGAGACCATACGATCTTATAGCCCAAGGATCTCATCTAAGCATTTCATTATAAAATTTGCAATTATACTTCTACTTTTTCCACACTATATGCCCATTGATCTTATGCTTTTCATAAATGCTTAAAACCTCTTCTAAAAATGCCACAAGCTCACTCTCACCAGAATCTTTTGCAGATTCTAACATTTGGATAAACATCTTTTTACCTGTTTCAGTTTGCTTTAGATTTTTCTTTAAAAAATTATGCCTACTACATAGAGTTTGCCCATTTTCTAAAACTGCTTTTCCACCTAAATCCTTTGGCTTTATATGGTCTATATGCAGCTCCACTCCTTCTTTTTTGCCCATTCCACATATCACACATTTATAATCATCTCGCTCTAAAATCTGCTTTTTTTAAAGCTGGGCTAAAGTCCTCTAAATCTTGCCTTAAATTTACAAAATCTGGGTCATAACGATAAACTCCCTTTGCAATCTTTTGCAAATAGCCTCTTTGGTGCAAACTCCTAATACCCCTATCCGGATCTCTAAAAACTTTTCCTGTGCGTTTTTGCCATTCTTTAACCACCCAATCCACCACTTCAGGGTGTTTAATATCTCGCTTTGGATTTGCCTTAAAAAATTCCATTATTAAATCAAGTTGAGAGCCATTATTTTTCATCAAAAATTCCCCTTTCTTTTTCTATTGCTTCTAAAAATCGTTTTTTGCTTAGTTCGCAATATTCCCTATCTAGCTCAATACCAATAAAGCGCCGATTGTTAAGATAAGATTCTATCATTGTCGTGCCACTGCCACAAAATGGATCAAGCACCACATCGCCCACATAAGAAAATAGCTTAATGCATCGCTTCGGCAGCTCTCTAGGAAAAGGGGCTGGGTGTCCTATGCGTTTTTTAGATTCTCCATTAAAGCTCCATAATCCATTCGTCCAAGCCATAAACTCTTCCTTGCTTATATCACTCTCCCCCTTATGTTTTTTCTTCCAAGCTCCCTTATAAAGCACGACTATAAGCTCTACAGGTGCGATAACATAAGGGGCTGATGCACTAAGCCAACTTCCCCAAGCTGTGCGGCGTGAGATATTACCCTCATTCCAAATGATTGTGCTGTGATAATTCCAGCCAATTTGCTTTGCTAAAGTGGTTACATCCGCCCCCACACTTTGCTGTCCGCCTTTGTTTTTGTCAAGTGGGATATTTAGGCAAAATCTTGCCCCATCTTTTGCCCAAAAATAGCAATTTTCTATCCATTTTTGAGAGAATTCCAAATAGCTTTCATAAGAGTTAGAATCTTCATTGGAGTTGTATTCAATACCCACATTATAAGGTGGGGAAGTGGTAATTAAATCAAGCGAGTTTTCTTGCAAAAGTGTCTTATCAAGACAGGTATGATTAAACAATATCGCATTCTTGTAGTTAAAGGGCGTGCCGTGTAGTGGCATTGCTACGCCCTATCTCACACGCACGGCAAGTGCGCTTGTTTTGGCGAAAAATTCGCCATCATACATAGCTTCTGCCAAAGCTTGGCTTAAGATATACTCCCCAGCAAGCGTGGCGGTGCATTTGATAAAGACTTGGTGCGTGTTGTAGGTGGTCGCACCAGAGCCAAAATCTAGCCACTCATCGAAGAAAAACGACACCCTATCGCGCCCTATATCCATATAGCTTGCGCGGTTGTTTGCCTGCATAAAGGCGCGATCAGGGCTAGCTTGTGAGCCTTGCTCATCATCATTAGTAATGCGCGTGTTTTGGATCTCCCAGCCAGATGGGATAATTTGCGTGAGAGCTAGGTTGCGCACGGGCTTTGCGCCAAGGTTGCTAAGCTTTAGTGCGATGTAAAACTCATCGCCCTTTTTAAGCGTAGCAGGGTCAATACTTACGCGCACGCCATTATCATCGATTTTGAAAAACTCCCTTTGCAGAGCCAAATTCTGCGAGCTAGCTGGGAGTGCAAGCGGGCTAGCACTAGGCACGCCCGTGCTTGCCAAAGAGACATAGAGTGTATCTAGGGCTTGCAAGCTCTCTGTGCCATCTCCTAGCTTGAAGGTTGTAGGCTTGGTGATACTATGCTCCTTGCCATTTAGGATAAAGCGCACCGCCTTAGAGTCGCTAGAATCTAGCGTGCTTAGAGCAAGCAAGCTTGTAGCAATATCCTGCGTGCCAAGCCACCGCTCATCTTGGAGAGATTTAGCAAGGGAGTTTAGCAGGGCTAAATGCGGCTTCTCATCAATGATAGATAAGAAATACGCGCTTAAAGCCTGATTGCTTAGCGCACTTCCATAGTAATAATAGCCGCCAAACACGCGATCAAAGTCATCGACATTTTTACGATAGTGGCTTGCTTCAAGCAAGTTGGCTGGGAGCTTGGCGCGGATCTCTTTGCTAATGCTATCTAGCCCACTAAGCTTATAGCTAGCAGCCAAAGCTAGCTTCTCTCGCATTGAGAGCTGTGCAAAGCTTTGCGTATAGACTTGATTCATCGCAGCAATATTTGGCGTGCCAGCTAGTGCTAGGACAAAGAGCGGCAAAGTCTTAAGCGGATCGAGCTCGCTTGGTGCTTGCACGCGCCTTGAAGCATAGTGCGCGTAGGATTTTAGGCTAGATTCTGGCACTTCATAGCCCTTAGCTTTTGCGATAGTAAGGAAAAGCGCGGCATAATCACTGCCAAAGGCATTGTCCTCTTTAGAATCGATCCAATACCCAAAGCCCCCACTACTATGCTGGAATTTGACAATGCGGTTTATGGACTTTTGCACCTTAGCTTTTCTGCTTTCTTCACTCTCAAATCGCGTGCCATCAAAGCCAAGCAGTAGCGGCATAGTCGCAGAGACACTTTGCTCAATGCAGCCATAAATATATGAGAGTAGATACTCGACCTTATCTTGATATGAGAAAAGCAGCGTAGGCGAGATGGTAAGCTTGCGTGTAAGAGATTCTGGCACATATACTGTGCTTGGCTTAAACTCCTTGCGCTCTTTTGCCTGTAAGGAAAAAAGCTCTTCTTGTGTCTGGGCTGGAGTAGGTGTGGTGGTGTGTAGGATATAGCGGTTGCTTTGGGTGATTTGCTTCTGGCTTATCTTGCTTGGGTCGCTAGAATCTACTTGCACTTTGCTTGTGATTGTAACTTCTGCTTCTCCTAGCTTTTTAGGGCTTATGGCAAGGTATTGCATAAAGCGCGTGCGCTTGTCGTTCATACTAGATTCTAGCTTTTTGATTGCAACTTCGCCGCTAGATTCTATCTCTACACTCTTTAGTGCCACGCCATCTTGGGCGATCACCTCAACAGGCGCGATAATGGTGTCATTGAGCTTAATTTCATCAGGGATATTGGAGTAGAGATTGGCAGCTTGGGCGATTTGGACGCTAGATTCTGCGCTGCCTACACTGCCCTGCTCACTTGCTACAAGCATTATGCGCGCGCTGCCTACATAGTTTGGCAGCTGGTATTCTATGCTTGCTTTGCCGCTATCATCACTTAGCCCACTTGTGAAGTAGATGAGATTTTCTCTGCGCTTTTTGCTAAAGTTAGCAGCTTGGGTTAGAGCCTCTTCATCGCCGCCGATTAGCACACTTTGATGCACTATGCCAAAGAGTCGCTCCATAAACTCATCAAAATTATCATAATGCATAATGCCGTAGTTAATCTTGGTGTAGAGCTTCATAGGATCTGGCGTGCGGAAGTTGATGATATTTAAGATCCCCTCATCAACGATTGCAAGCGTGTAAGCCATTTTGCGCTTGTTAGGATTGGCGATCTCTATATGTAGCTTTGAGCCGGGCTTGATAGATTCTGGTGCATTGATCACTGGAGCAAGCTTAAGGCTAGGGTCTTGCACAGGGATAGTGATCACCCCAAAGCTTCGCTTAATGGCAGCACGCTTTTTATCCGCGCTAGATTCTAGCCCACTAGAGGGCGCATCTTTTGCCACAAGAGTTACGCTCACATCGACATTAGGAGCGTATTTGGCGATGATGGGGATCGTATAGCTCATCTTAGGCGTGGTGCTTGGCGTATTGATTGCTACAAGCTCGCTGCTAAAGATCAAATCCCCCTGACTTAGCGTGATAAGCGCGTAGTTAAAGCCTTTGGCATTGAAGCGTATCTGCGCACTCTCCCCTATATCATAATGCGACTTATCAAGCTCTATGGGCAGCTGCATAGGATTTGCCTTAATGGCGGCATCGCCATACATATCTGCCACAAGCCACACGACCTTAGGCGCACTTACTCCATCATCTAGCTCGATAAACACAGAGTCATAGTCTTCTACCAAAGAGCGTAGATCTTCTTCTAGCGCGATAGGCTTAGCAGCAGAAGTAATGCTGCCTTCTTTAATGAGTGTGGTGTTTATATCGCTTTTGATTTTGGCATTAAATCGCTCTTGCACATCATAGTCAAACCACCAGTAGCGATTGTTGCGGTAGATTTTATAGCGGATTGCTCTATTGGCTATGGGGGTGTCTTTTAGCGGATCTAGCACGACTATAGGCAGCGATAAAGGCTGGCTTAGATCCACATAGTGCGGGATCTGCCCCACACCTATCACACTACCAGAGCCAAAATATTCCACCGCCGTGCCGTTTATCACAGGGTGTCCGGTGGCTTCAAACACTTGCGCCTTAATCCCTAGCCGTAGATTCTGTGAGCTAGCAAGATCACTAAGTGGGAGTGAGAAGCTTGCTCTGCCACTCTCATCTAAAGTGCCTTGCAGATTTTTGTCATAGCCAGATTGTGTGTTTGGCAGTGTGAAGTCAAAGCTTGAGTAGGCTTTTGATTTGTATTGCAGTGGCGTGGCTTGGAGATTGACCCGATAGGCTAGCCCTGCAGACTTCGCGCCTGTAAGGTAGCTGCTCTCTAGGTAAAAGGCTAGGCTGTCCTTGTCCTTTGTGAGACTCTTTGGCGCATCAATATCTACGCGGATTTTATTGGGCGTGATGTGCTCGACTTGGAAATTCCTGCTAAAGCTCTCACTCCCTATACTCCAAATCGCGCGATAGCCGCCGGTTAGGGTAGTAGCATCAGTGTCAAACACATAGCTATAAAGTCCATAGCCTATGGGCTTTATAGGCTTATCTTTTAGCACCTTTTGTCCGCGCGGGTTGATTATAGTAAGCAAAATGGGCGCATCTTGTATCCGCTCATCGCGCACTAGGGCATTAAGCTGGATAGACTCTCCGGGATTTGCCAGCCCCCTATCTGTGTAGGTGAAAACCTTGCGCTTCCTGCTCTGCGCACCGCTTGTATCCACACCATCATAAAAGCGTCCATCATAGCGCAGGGGGATATAGGATTTATCATTATTAGATTCTGCGATGATATAGGCTGGACGCAGGGCATAGTCTTTTGAAGGCTCATTGTCTTTATCTTTTATGATCTTGCCCCCTAGTGCGCTTGATTTGTAGGTGCTAAGTGTGGCAAAGCCTTTAGAATCGCTCGTGGCAGAATCTATCAAGCGATGCGTGCTTGAAAACAAAGAGAGCTTGACACTAGAGAGCGGCTCGCTAGAGCTAGAGTCAAAGGCATAGGCATTGATCTTCTCTCCATCTTGCTCAGCGATTAAAGCGATATTTGAGATGATAAGCAGCTTGCTAGGGCTTTGGGAGTATGCTACCCACTCATCATCTCCCGCCCATTCATCCCATTCATCATCGCCCTCTTTATTTGGATACACAAGATCGCTGCTTTTTGTCCTAAAAGCTAGCACATACGCGCCTTTTTGTGTATCTTGCTTTAGGAGCTCTCTTAGATCAAGCACGCTTTGAGTTTGATCTTTACTAAGGTCAAAGCTAATTTCTTGCTCAAAGATCTTATCACCAAAAGAGTCATACCCAGACGAATACTGCAGGGCATTGGCTAGGTTTTCATCAGGGATTTTATAGATACTAAGCGTGCTTTTTCTCACTCCTGTGCTAAGCACACCGATTTTCACATCACCATCGCGGCTCATCATCGTGCCTGCTTGGGCAAACTTCAGCTCCGGCTGGAGGGCTGGGAAGCTTATGCTTATGTCTTTCTCATCGATTGGGTGGGTATATGCGATAGTATAAGTGGCATTTGGCTTAAACTCCCCGGTGATGATAAGCCTGCTGCCTTGCACCAGCACTTTATCAATCACATCTCTACTAGCAGAATCTAGCACTTTTACACTACTTCGCGCCTTTTGTGAATCTAGGTGCAAGTCTTTGTCAAGGTAGATTTCTAGCGTCTTTTGCCTGCTATATGCTTGTATGCCAAGCACTTTGGCACTCTTGCTACTAGAATCTAAAGTGATTGCTTTGCTAAAGTCCTTTGCCACTTGGATTTTATACTCTTTAGACTCTTTGGGCGCGCTAAAGCGCAGCTCCCACTCGTGCGGGCTTTGCTCTGTGAGCTGTGAAGGCGATATAGGAGCGGAATCTATGAAGATTTGCTCCGCTAGCGCGTGAGCTTGCATAGCGGTGCTTGTGAAAATTGGCAGGGTAATCTCTACGCTAGAATCTTGCACCATAAAGGTAGGAAGACCAAAGCGCACCTGCAGGGCTTCTTTGGCTTGCGTGGGGCTTTTAGAAGCAAAGATAGCAAATAGCCCAAGGGCTACAAGCACGCAAGCTAGAGCTATGATCAGCGGCTTTTTGCGCGCGAGAATGCTTGCTATGGTGTTGGACTCTAAGTTTGTTTGGCTAGGGGTTGAGCTAGATTCTGGCATTGTGTCTCCTTAAGATGTGTTGCTTGAAGTTTGCTAGTGTTTAGGCTACTTTTGGCTTAAGCCGTGTATTATAGCAAGTAATATATATATATATATCGCCTGTTTTTACCATTTATGCCCCAAGGTGCTGCTATGCCAAAGCCCCAAAATATCCCTACAAAACGCTTAAGATTATGGAGTGTGGTGGGGCTTTGTGCGGCTTTTGTGGGCTTATTGTGGGTGCTTAGTGATACAAGCAGGCTTACCTTTGAACAAGAATCCTTAGTAAGCTTTGATAGAGATGATGAGCTGCTAAGCTTTTTTGTCAATGAGCAAGATAATTTCAAAGTCAGCATCAATACGGACAAAACCCCGCTGCCAGAGCTTGTGCAAAGCCTTGTCATACTCTATGAAGATAAGCGGTTTTATGAGCACTATGGGGTAGATTTGCTAGCACTTGCTCGCACGATTTGGGTCAATCTCACCCGCCAGAAACGCCACGGGGCTAGCACTATCACTATGCAAGTGGCAAAGCTTGGCAGCAGAGATAAGCGCACCTTGTGGAACAAATTCACCCAGACCCTCCAAGCCCTGCGCCTAGAATCTAGCACAAGCAAGCAAGAAATCTTGCGCCTCTATCTTGATAATACTCCCTATGGCAGCAATATTGTGGGCATAAAGAGTGCCGCCCTGCTCTACTTCCACCGCCAGCTAGAGAGCCTAACCCCAGCCCAAGCCGCCTTGCTCGCTGTGCTGCCAAACACGCCCAACCTGCTTTTCACCAATCCGCAAAAGCTCCTACAAAAGCGCGATATGCTGCTAAAAAGAGCGTTAGATTCTAGACTCATTAGCGAGATGGACTACAAGCTAGCTCTACTAGAGCCAGCCCCCACTTTAGAGCGGGCAAACTCCATAGCCCCGCACTTAACGCGCCACCTAGCCAAGCACTTAGGCAAAAGAGTCTTGCGCACCACGCTTAGCAAGCCGCTCCAGCTACACCTAGAATCTATGCTCAAAGACTACGCCCAAATCACACAAGATAAAGGCGTGGCAAATCTCTCCTGCCTTGTGATAGAAGCAAAAAGCGGCGATGTCTTAGGCTATGTCGGCTCGCAGGATTTTTATGATCTAGCGCAGCTTGGGCAAGTTGATGGCGTGCAAGCAAAGCGCAATGTCGGCTCAACGCTTAAGCCATTTCTCTACGCACTAGCCCTAGACTCTGGGCTGATAATCCCTCAAACCAAGCTCAAAGATACCAATCAATTCTACGGCAATTTCAATCCCCACAACAATTCACGCCAATTCTATGGGCAAGCAAGTGCGCTATGGGCATTGCGCAACTCACTTAATGCACCCTTTGTGGCACTGCTGCAGGAGTATGGCGTGCAGGAGTTTTTCTACTTTTTGCGCGAAAATGCACCCTTTAGCGACCGCGATTATGCCAAATATGGGCTTTCTCTAATACTTGGGACAAAGGAGCTTAGTCTCTACCAGCTTGCTACACTCTACCTAGGGCTAAGACGCGGCGGGGAGTTTATCGCGCCAAATCTTTTAGAGCAAGGCACAAAAGAGCCCACACAAGCACAAAAAAGCCCCCCAAAAGATCTCACACAAGAGTATATCCATACATCAGCTAGAGCCGGTATCTCCCAAGCAAGCGCGTATCTAACCCTAGAAGCTCTGCTCAATCTCCCCATAAATACTAGAAGCTCTGTTTTTGCGCATAAAGTGGCGTGGAAGAGTGGCACAAGCTATGGCAATGTCGATAGCTGGGCGATTGGGGTGAGCGATGAGTTTGTCGTAGCAGTGTGGGGCGGGAACTTCAACGCAAAATCTAGCACCAATCTCACAGGCAGAGAAATCGCTGGGGTGGCTATGTTTGATATTTTTGAGCTTTTAGGTGGCAATAATGCGCGCGAGTTTAAGGAGTGGAGACAAGTGGGCAAGTGGAGCAGCACGCCTAGATTCCGCCAAGTGCGTATCGATAGCGATGGCTATCGCACTTTGGAGAAAAATGCTAGGCTCGCTACTATGCCTTATTACGCCAAGCCCTTGCGCACCAAAGAGCAGCTAGACAAAGATAGCTCTATCATCATCTACCCCACCCAAGATCTGCGCTTCTCGCGCCTATCTCATAGCGATGATGGCATTGTGGCACTAGTGCGTAGCAAAGAGCTAGCCTACTTTTTTCTCAACAGCGAGTTTATCGGCACAAGCCACATTGGACGGCTAAAAATCTCGCCCAAAATTGGCACAAACACGCTCTATGTCATCACGCAAGGCGGCGAGCACTCTACCGTGCGATTTAGAGTCTTGGAATAAGCCTTATATTAGTCTCTATAATCTCTCTATGATCTCTAGGCTTGCGCGATAGATCTAGCTTGCCACACGCGCAGGGCTTTGGTGCTAAGGGCGTGGCAAGCTAGGCGTGGAAAAGAGCGTTAGCAAAGCTAGTGCGCGGAGGCTTGCAAGATTTTTGCAAAAATGGCGTGGTTTTGCGCTACAATTTGCGCCGATCGGTTTGGTCGTGTTATTTGAAAGCTGTGCCAAAGTGTGTCAAACTAAGCTACATACGCAAGCACACCCCCAAAGCCAAAGCCCCATCGCACCCTTGAATCAAACCCCTAGAATCCACTTTTGACAAACACAAAAAGTGGATTCTAGTTATTAGGCTATGGATTGCCACGAGGTGCAAGCCAATGACAGCAAAACACGCCGCTAGTGAGATTCTAGGGAAAACGCCGAAAATGCAAACCCAGAATCCACTTGTAAAACTTGCGAACAAAATTGCCAAAAGTGGATTCTAGGGGTTGGAGTTTGTTGCCCAATGGGATTCTAAGATTGCGAGACTAGAATCGTAGCTTTTCGTAGGTGAGCAAGGAGATAAGACTGATGGTCTATTGACGCAGTGAACCGATGAAATCCACGATTCTAGTCCGCAAGCTGAATCCCTTAGCAAAAGTGGATTCTAGCCACTAGCCCATTGTCATACTAAGCTTTGCAAAGTATCTCATCAAAAGCTTCTTTAAGAGAAGGCTAACACACAAAACACAAGGATTGTAATGAAAAATGATGTCTTGCAGCTAGGCAATCTCCACTTCACCAGCCGCTTTATCCTAGGCTCTGGCAAATACTCCCTAGAGCTTATAGAATCCGCTATCACGCAGGCAAAGGCAGAAATTATTACACTTGCTCTGCGCCGAGCCAATCCGCAAGGGCTAGAAAATATCCTAGATTTTATCCCCAAGCATATCACCTTGCTACCTAATACTTCTGGGGCAAGAAACGCGCAAGAAGCCCTGCGTATCGCGCGGCTTGCTAGAGAGATTTGCGGCGCAAGCCTCATCAAAATCGAAGTGATTGGGGATAGCAAATACCTTTTACCCAATAACTATGAAACCACAAAAGCCGTAGAGCTGCTGGCAAACGATGGCTTCACCCCCCTGCCCTATATGTCAGCCGATCTCTACGCCGCGCGCGATATGTGCAATGCTGGGGCAGCGGCGATTATGCCCCTAGCCGCGCCCATTGGGAGCAATAAGGGGCTATGCGCCAAAGAATTTATCCAAATCTTGCTTGATGAAATCGCCCTGCCAATTATCGTTGATGCGGGGCTTGGCTCACCAGCTCAAGCCTGCGAGGCTATGCAAATGGGCGCAGCAGCAGTTATGGTAAATACCGCTATTGCAGAATCTAGCTCTATCCCAACAATGGCGCGCGCATTTGCGCTAGCTGTGGAAGCTGGCAGGGCTGCCTATCTCGCTGGGCTAGCCCCCATAAGCGCGCCTAAGCCTAGCTCGCCCACGGCTGATTATTTGGGCTTTTTGCGCGATTAGGGGGGGGGCTATGCGGCGTGATTGTATGGCATATCTGCCCTTTATGGAGCAGCTTGATAGCGATATGCTAGAGTGCGTGCTAGAGCAAGTGGCACGCTATGATGAGAGAAGCTTTGGCACAGATGATGTCAAGCGTGCCTTGCAGGCTACAAGCCTACAAATCGAGCATTTGCAAGCCCTGCTCTCTCCGGCAGCAGAGGAGTTTATAGAAGAGCTAGCGATAAAAAGCGCGCAAGTAAAGCGCAAATATTTTGGCAGCAATATCGCTCTTTTTACCCCACTCTACCTTAGCAACCACTGCTCGAGTAAATGCGTGTATTGCGGATTCCAAAAGGGCAATCCAATCGCACGCGCCAAGCTTAGTGAGAGTGAAATCCACCAAGAAATGCACGCAATCGCACAAAGTGGCTTGCAAGAAGTGCTTATGCTAACAGGCGAGGGCAGGGAGTATGCGAGCGTGGAGTATATCGCCAAGGCGTGTGCCATAGCAAAGGAGTATTTCAAAGTCATAGGCGTGGAGATTTATCCAATGAATACCGATGAATACGCGCTTTTGCACGAAAATGGCTGCGATTATGTAACGATTTTTCAAGAGACTTATGACCCTGCTTGCTACACTAGAATCCACACTGCTGGGGAGAAATGCGTCTTCCCCTATCGATTTTATGCTCAAGAGCGGGCATTACGCGCTGGGTTTAGGGGGGTGGGCTTTGGCGCGTTGCTAGGGATTGGGGATTTTCGCAAAGACGCGCTTGCTACTGCGCTGCACGCGCATTTTTTGCAAGCACGCTACCCCCACGCAGAAATCGCCCTATCAATCCCGCGCCTACGCCCTATCATCAACAACCGCAAAATCTCCCCCAAAGATGTGGGCGAGAAGCGGCTGCTACAAGTGCTGTGCGCGTATCGGCTCTTTTTGCCATACTCAAGTATCACTATTTCTAGTCGCGAGCGCAAGGGGCTAAGAGATGAGTTTATCAAGCTTGGGGCGAGCAAGATGAGTGCTGGGGTGTCTGTGGGCATTGGGGGAAAAAGCTTTGAGCAAAAGGGTGATGAGCAGTTTGATATAGCGGATTCTAGGGGGGTGGGCGAGATTATGACTATGCTTAAGCAAAGTGCCTTGCAGCCGGTATTAAGCGATAGTATTTATGTGGGCTAATGCGCTACAACAAAGCGGGCAAAGAGATCGTTGCCATAACAGATTCTAGGGTTTGTAAGGGCGATGTGCTAGAGCGCATAGAGCTGCTAGCACAAAGTGGGGTAAAAGCCATTATCCTGCGAGAGAAGCAGCTGGAAGCTAGCGCGTATCGCACTCTGGCGGAGAGAGCCCTAGCGATATGCGCTAGGGCAGGAGTGGCGTGTATTTTGCACTCTTTTATTGAAGTAGCTAGAGAGCTTGGTGCGCCTGCTCTACACTGCCAAAGCGCGCAGATCCCACATTTACCGCGCTTGCGGCGGGAGTTTGCCACGCTTGGAGTCTCTGTGCATAGTGTGGAGGAGTATAAGGCTGCTAGGGAATGGGTGGATTATGTCATCGTGGGGCATATTTTTGCTAGCGCGTGTAAGGTGGGAGTCGAGCCAAGGGGGCTAAAGCTACTAGAATCTATCATCGCTATTGCTAAGGATTCGGTCTTGGGTAGTCATAGCGGCGATTTTAAGGATTTTAGAGGAACCGCAGACCTCTTGTCTAGCTCCCCCCTAAAATCCTTAAAAAGCACCGCTAGCACCACCGCAACTCCTAGAATCCTAGAAGAAAAACAAGCCGAGTGTGAAAAAGTGGATTCTAGGAAAAAGGCTGAAAATGTAGATAAATTGCCAAACAACCAGGCTGAAGTCGTGTTTGATAAAAAAGCCGCAGGCGGAAGGATTTTTCTAAAGAAACATCGCCTGTCGGCGAGCGGTATCCCTTGTTTTGATGAAAAAGCGGGGTTGTGCAGTGGCGAGCAAGGAGATAAGACTAGTGGTCTATCGACACAGCGAGCCACAAACTCCCCGCTTTTTCGCAAAAAGCCAACGCCAAAACAAAGTCCTGTGCTACAAGGACTCTATGCTATCGGCGGTATCACGCTAGAAACCCTGCCAGCTTTAGCAAATATGCCAATCTCTGGGGTATGTATGCGCCAAGCTCTTATGCAAGCCCCAAATCCAAAGGCTTATATCAAAAATGCCATAACTTTAGGTAAATCTGCCTATATTTTACATAAAATGTAAAATATATATTGACATAATCACATAAAAACAATACAATCGAGCAAAAAATCAAGGCAAGTTAATGACAACAAACAAGAGTAAAAACACCTGCAACAACACACCCCAAACAAGTCAAGCCCCTCCAAAACTACTACGAGAGCGACTAAAAGAGATTGAGATTCGGCTTGTAGATTTGGCAGATTTTTTAGAGATTTCTCGTCCCACAGCATACAAATTCATACAAATGTATGAGACAGGTTATAAGGATAATATAGAATCAAAATTGCTAAAATTTTTTGATTTTGTGATGAACGAAAAAGATCTTGATAAAAGCAAGGCAATGAGCTATATTGTAGAAAATCTCGTGCAGCCAAAGGCAAAAAGCACGCAGGATAGAGCCCAAATCATTGCAAATCTTTTGAAAAAGGAAAACAGCGTGAAAATAGAATTCATTGATATGGTGGCACAAACGCAGGTGCTAGACCCCATTTTAGAGTATTTGCTAGAGTGTCAAAAGATCCTAGCAAAAAGCAAAAAGGCATTAAACGAAGAGGAAGTGGCAAAAATCACGCCACTAAATGAGCTTTACAACAAGCTTGGCTTACGACTTGACATTAAGATAAAGGAGCAAAAATGAATACGCGAAGCATAATATTTGAGAATTTCAGGAATCTAGGTATAGTAGATTCTAAGCAAAAACACCTTAGTAATAAGTTGCAACTAGGTTCTATTGATGGAGAGCATATTGGTGGGTTATTGGTCCTACTTGGTGGCAATAATGATGGAAAAAGCAATGTGCTAGATGGGCTAGTAAGCCTTGCAAATTCTAAATTAAAAGATAGCGATAAGCCAGACTATCGCGGATACAAGGACGAGCCGAAACTGACTTTGGAGTATAAAATCACAGACCCAAAGATATTGGAAGCAATCACAGAATCCACAAGCGATACACAAAAGCAAAGTATAGATTCTAACTTTGCGGGCAAAACTTTTGGGATATTTTTCACTGAAAGTAGCTTAGAAAAAGGTGTGGAGCGTAGTGAAAGCGATACGCAAGAGGAGTATTGTGAATTTATCCAAAATATGTTTGAAAGCTCTCAAGTGTATGGAATCTATGGCTACGATGAAGTAGGAGATAGGGAAGAAATCCGCCTTATTTTGCCAGAGCGTGATCGTATGTTACTTTGTAGCGCAGATCAAGGTGGTAAGGCATTAAAATGTTTTAGTGCGGTTGGAAAAAAATACGATGAGATTAAAGACAAAGATAGGGCGATTAAACTTGCCTGTAAGTTTGTGATTGGCGATACCAAAGCTCCTAAAAATTGCGATGACGCAAGTTTATTGCGAAAATTTTTAAAAGAAGATTTTGAGGCAAAAGCTTACATTAAAGATACCCCCCCCCGATAAAGCCACTTTTTGTTTCAGGCACTTTAACACCACAAGGACTAGAAACAACCTTGCCAAAAAAACTAGAGAAATACAAAGAGTTTGATACCACAAAAGCAAAAAAACATATAGCAAACTGCCTTAGCTATAAACAGCACGCATATTCAAGCAACACGCGTCAAATTATGCAAAACCTAGAATCCAATCTCAAAGGCAATCCAAAAATTCAAGACTTGAAACTTTGGTATGAAAATATACAAGGTATGGCTGCAGAAGATTACTATCTCAGCAAAGATTCAAGCTTGCAAACCCTCCTGCAAACGCCGCTTGAAAGCTTCCAAAAAGATATGCAAAGGCAAAAGGATAGAGATGTCATCAAAGAGCATTTTGGCATTGCTTTTAGACCAAAAATTGTGCTTTATACAGAAAATGCCATTGCTAAAAAGGACTTAAAAGTAGAGCCTAGCAAGATAGATACATCAAGCTTTTTTCAAGCACTCTTTACAATCTTACGCAAAGATATAGCGATGATACAAGAGGCTTATGAAAAAGGCGAGAGCGATAGCGACTATCTTACCACTACGCAAAAAGAGATTAACGATCTTTTTACAAGCACAATCAACAAACGCTTTAATAACTTGTATTGTTTAGAGCAGCCTGTATATAGCTTTCATATTAAGTTGGATTCTGCGTTTGTGGAGCTAAGTATAAGGAAAAATGGCGATACAATCAATCTAGAGCGACAAAGCACAGGCTTTAAAAAATTTTTCAATCTCTTTTTTAATTTTCTCCACAAAGGCGAGATTGGCAAGGGCGATATTGTGCTAATAGATGAGCCGGAAAATAACCTAAGCATACCAGCCCAAAGGGATTTGCGAGCTTTTCTTAAAGACTATGGCAGGAAAAGTGGGATTTTATTTATCATCGCTACACATTCGCCCTATATGCTAGATATTGCTCACCTTGATGAAGTGCGGATTGTAAAGGCTTTGAACTCTTTGGAATCTAGTAAGATAGAAAATCCAAAAGGCTCGCTTATCATCAATGACTTCTCAATGCTAGGCTATGGGAAAAGTGATACGCTAAATGCTATACGCAAAGCATTGGGCGATAACATTGGGTTTGATGAAACGAAGCTTATATTTGTAGAGGGCATTATGGACTATAATATTCTAAATGCATATAGTCAAATTTATGACTACAAAGATTCTAATAAACTTATATTTTTGCCTATTAGCGGACTTGGTGGCAAGGATAATACAGAATCTAGTGATGAAAATAGCAAAGATAAAAAACCAAGCTTTAGCGATGAGCAAAGACAAAAAGCACAAAGTCTTATCACTTTTGCAAAAAGATTGCGTATCCACCCCATTTTGCTAGTAGATGACGACAAAGCAGGAAGGGCTATGAAAGAAGGTGCTGAAAAAGAATTTAAAAGTAAGCTTTCAGTGATTACACTTAAAGATATTTTTGAAAACGCAAGCGGGAATATAAAAAACAATATCTATGCTATAGAATCTTTATTTAGCGAGAAAGATAGAAAAACATTTGGCTTTGATACTTGCAAGGAAAACGGACAAGCAGGTATTGTCTCAAGTGTATTTAAAAACACAAATCTAAAAGACAGGCTTTCACCAGAGACCACCCAACGATTTGATGAAATCTTTACATATCTTATTGACTTCAACGACAACAATGTCGCAAGTATTTAACTACACCTAACAAGTATTTTTAAGTGCTTTTATGCTTTAATACCATCAATCAACCAAAGGTGGCAAAGATGTATTCCGCAATCTCGCAAAACCCAAAAGCAAAACCAAGCCTATGCCTGATCGTGCCAGCTTTCAACGAAGAGCAAGTGCTGCTAGATAGCTTGCAAGTGCTAGAATCCAAACTCACGCAAATGATAGAAAATGGCACAATCTCTAGCAAAAGCGCATTACTACTTGTCGATGATGGCAGCAGCGATAGCACTTGGGATATTGCAGAAACGCATTTTTCTAAGCATTTGCTCAATACAAACACAGATTCCCCCCCCCCCCCGTGAAATACCAAAGCCAGCAAGCCCAAGATTTATCGCTATAAAACTTACTAGAAATTTTGGCCATCAAGCCGCACTGCTAGCGGGGCTGCAATATGCTCTGGGCAAATATGATTGCACTATAAGTATCGATTGTGATTTGCAGCAAGATGAAGAAAAGCTCAAAGATTTTATAGAGAAGTTTATCAATGGTGCTGATGTCGTGCTTGGCGTGCGCAATGACAGGCAGAGTGATTCTGTGTTTAAAAAATATAGCGCGCTATTTTTCTACAAACTTATGGGGATTTTTGGGGTAAGGATTGTGAAAAATCACGCTGATTATCGCTTGCTTAGTCATAAGGCTATGCAAGCCCTATCACATTATAGAGAATCTAACTTTTTCTTACGCGCGATCGTGCTAGATATGGGACTCAAGCAAGATATTGTGTGCTTTGATGTCAAGCCGAGATTTGCTGGGGAGTCGAAATACAGCCTTAGAAAAATGCTCTCTTTCGCGTGGAGTGGGATCACTAGCTTTTCGATTATGCCATTGCGCTTTGTGAGTGCTATGGGGGCTATGCTGTTTATACTCTCTATTTTATTTGGATTCTATACGCTATGGGTGAAGCTTTGCACAGAGCAAGCAGTGCAGGGCTGGACATCTCTAGCGGTGCTTTTATGCTTTTTAAGCGGTGTGCAGCTCCTAAGCCTTGGGATCATTGGCGAATACATTGGCAAAGCCTATCAAGAGATCAAATCGCGCCCAAAATACCATATCGATACGATTTTAGATATAGAGAAAGCTTAACAATACATTGTAGGGTTTAGGTAGTGATTTAGCTATATGAAGAGACAAGCAATAAGTGGTGCGGAAGAGAGGACTTGAACCTCCATGCCTTGCGGCGCCAGATCCTAAGTCTGGTGCGTCTGCCAGTTTCGCCACTTCCGCAAAGTAAAAAGGGCATTATAATCTATAATTTTTAAAAGTAGCTGAAAATGCGACTTTAAGGGCTGGCAGTGGCGCGTGGCTTGGATTCTAGTGGCGTTAGTTATGACTTGGACTTGGCGTGATTTATCTCTTTGTTATATTAAAAACCTATAATCTCACCACAATACACAAGCACATAAAGGACAAAGATATGGAAAAAAACAAGCGCGTTTTAGTGAAGTTTTCTGGGGAGGCATTA
>NZ_JANURN010000013.1:0-24051 GCF_030249855.1 Helicobacter zhangjianzhongii | reverse complement strand
CCCCAGAGAGAGCTTCAAAGCCTAGAATCTCTAGCACTTCTTTTAGATTGTCTTGTGTAATCATTAAACCCCTTTGTCTTAAACAATATCAATATGTCTCAAGCAGTATCTATGCCAAATAGCAAGGATTCTAGCAGAATCCTTGTAGTCTCACCCCTCCAAGCTTCCCATATCAATCACATAGCGGAATTTTGCCTTGCCATTTGTAAGATTTGCATAAGCTGTGTCAATGTCTTTTATGCTAATGACTTCTACTTCTGGGTAGATTCCCTCTTTTACAGAAACATCAAGCATTTCTTGCGTCTCTTGTATGCCTCCAATGAGTGAGCCATACACCTTTTTCCCAGCACTAAAGACAAGACGCGTTACATCAATATGTGTCTTTAGCTCCACAGGCGGAAGCCCCACAATCGCCAGCTCTCCACCAAACTTCAGCAAATCCACATAGCTATTGACATCATAAGCGGTAGGAATGGTAGAGATGATAAAGTCAAATCGCTCCTTGCACTCACTCGTATTTGTGTAGAGAGCCTTTATCCCTAAATCTTTAGCCTCTTGTGCCTTAAGCGTATTTCGTGCAAATACACTCACTTCCGCGCCAAGATACAGGGCATATTTGACCGCCATAAGCCCAAGTCCGCCAAACCCAGCCACTGCGATCTTATCGCCTTTTTTGACCTTACTAAATTTCAATGGGCTATAAGTGGTGATACCTGCACAAAGCAGTGGGGCGACCTTGTCTAATGGGGCATTTTGCGGCACTTTGATCGCAAAGTTTTCACTCACAACGATATTATTTGAGTAGCCTCCATAGGTTGGGGCATTATCGTGGAAGCAATCAAGGCAATCATAGGTGAAAACCGCCTTGCCATTTTCGCAAAACTGCTCTTGACTTTGCTTGCACGCAGCACACTCCCCACAGGAATTCACCATACAGCCCACCCCCGCATAATCGCCGACTTTAAACTTACTCACGCTTTTACCCACAGCCACCACACGCCCAGCTATCTCGTGCCCGGGCACCATAGGGTAGATCCCCTCTTTCCACTCACTGCGGGCAGAATGTATATCGCTATGGCAGATTCCAGCATAGAGAATCTCAATCAAAATGTCATTCTCCCCCATTGCGTGGCGAGTGAAGCTAAAGGGCTTAAATGTGTCATCTTTATGAGCGACTGCATAGCCTTTGGCGGTGATTTTTTGCCCATTGTTGGCTTGGGCTAGATTGTCTTTTAAAAGCATTGTTGCTCCTTTTAGTGAAAGTTGGATTCTAGGCTAGAATCTAGCGCAGCATTATAAAGCCTAGCACCTAGTGTCTGTCAAGTATCGTTACAAATCTGCCCACATTGATACGAAATAGTAAATATCAAGTAAATATAAGGTAAAGCAGCTACAATTTACCCCCTATATCATCTAAAGGAGTTTTTATGCACGCTTTTGTAACAAAACCTACAAGCAAGATTCTAGCTGTAAGCACGATTGTAGCTAGTATGTTTAGCACTGCAAGCGCATTTGATATTAAATACAACGGCTGGCTTGAAGCATTTGGTAAAGGTGGCTTTAATAATCAAGCTATCGATGCAGACAAGGGTGTCTATCCCACAGATAGCTTTCTAAATGTCGTAGGTAGCCTTGGCTTTGATGGCAACTTGCTTCCCAAAGATACAGAAAATCAATCGCTCAAATATGGCTTTAATGTTACAGGTGGGTCGATGATTTTGGATTCTACGAGCAAGGGGTTTCCACTAGGACCAGATAGCGTGAATAACGAGTATGTAGGAAACTGGGCAGGGTATAATCAAAACCTAGGTCCAAAAGATGGCACAAATCGCCATCTCTATGTGGTCAATAATGCCTATCTTGATTATACTTATGGGGATTTTGATACAAGCCCTTTTAGCTTCCAATTCAAAGGCGGTCGCTATCTCTCAAGTGCTGAGTATATGAGCGGCTATACGCAAGGTTTTGAAGCGGCGATGAAGTTTAAATTTAGCGATTCTCAATCGCTCAAGCTTTGGTGGTATAGCTCTTATGGTAGGGCATTTGCCTTTGGTCAATGGCTGATTGACTTCTACTCGCCACAGGGCTATATGACTTCAGGCGGGCAGTTTGCCAACTACGGAATCCACGCGTTTAAAGCGATTTACAGCCTTGGTGGGCTTGACATCACGCCCTATATCTACTTCTCTCCTGGCACTTATACAGCTCCGGCATTCCGCGTAGAGTATGATACAAACAAGGGCTTTGATGGCACAGGCTTCCGCTCACGCACCTTTGCTAATATCTTGCTGCCAATTTATGGCGATGATACTTGGGTAGGCAAATATCGCTGGGGCTCCATAGTCGATAAATACACGCAAAGCTTGCTTATCCAGCAGCAATTTGACTACAACAACTACAACTTCGGGCTAGGCTTGTATAAAAACTTTGGGCACGCTAATGCTAGGATCGGGACTACTGGGAATCCTTGGATGATAGACTTCTGGACAGCTAGCTCCTATGACATCGGTCGAAGTATCAGCGATATGATTGGTAAAGATGCTATCACACCTTATCTTTTTGTCGGTGGGACACACTTTGCAAACAAGCTATGGTGGCAGATCCTTGGTCGCTGGACAGATGCAGAGCGTAGTCAAGAGCATAGTGTCGCACTCAACCTTAAATACCAAATCGATGAAAGATTATCAATCGGCGGGAAAATCGAATACTTCAGCGATACAACAAAAGCTGGCTACAAAGTAGGCTGGGCAAATGAGAGTGGCAGCAATGGTAATACTGCTCCGCAATCTGGCACACCTAAAAATGTCGCTGATAGAAGCCACGCATTTTTGTGGATACACTACGACATCTAAGTCAGTGTAACCACCCAGATCTGCATACCCTATATTCTACAAGCTAGATTCTGCTAGAATCTAGCTCCACTTACCCACTCTTGCTTTAAGGACTATGATTGAAAAAAATAGATTCTATGAATTTGGTGCCATTTATTGATATTATGCTAGTGCTTTTAGTGATCGTGCTTACAACGGCTTCTTTTGTCAATACCTCTAGAATCCAAGTCAATGTCCCTAAAGTGAGCGATGGCTCAAGCAAGCAAGACACACAGAGCAAGCCCATTACCATCGCTATTGATGAGCAGGGTCGCTACTATCTCAACGACAAGCCCCATACACTAGAATCCTTAAAAGAAGCGATCAAAAGCTATGATGAAAGCACCTCTGTCATCATCAATGGCGACTCCCAAAGCAACCTAAACGCCTTTGTGCAGATGATGGATATAATCCAAGCCCAAGGGCTAAAAGATCTCTATATAGTCGTAGAAGAAGAGTAGCCAAAGACTCGCCCTAGCCTAGAATCCACTTTTACTAATTTGACTACAAGCCTACACCTAAGGCAGCCAGACCCTCCCAACGATCCGCAAGCAAAGAGCAAGCCCAAAGCTCCTGCACCCCCCACAAACCCAGCTCCTAGAATCCACCCTGCTACACCTCAACGCTTTTTTGCAAATGCAAGTCAAAGCCACTTAGAGCATTGTAGCTTTTAGCAGTATTGACACAATGAGAGCTAAGAAGTGTGAAGTCTTTCACACCAAGCTGTTTTAGAATCTGTGCGCCGATGCCAAAGTCTTTCATATCGCCACAATTTTTTGCCGCACTGCCACTTGCAATTTTTGCCCCCATAGCTTTAGTGCTATCAAGGCACACAAGATAGCCACCTTGCTGCGAGAGTAGCTCTATGCTTTTTTGCAGGGCTTGCCACTCACTAGAATCTGTCAAAAGAGCAATATCACTGCTTGTGCTATGGAATCTAATGAGCGGAGTTTGAGCCTGCGGACCAAAGCTAAAGGCGATATGTTCATTATCTAAATGGTCTAAAAAGGTGATTTTCTCGCACTCTTGTGCCATAAACACCGCCTTTTCACGGCAAGTTTCACGCACGAGATTCTCAAAATTTAGGCGGTATTGAATGATGTCGCTGACATACAAAATCTTTAGATTATGAGTTTTAGCAAAATCAAGGAGGAATTTATCCCCCCTCCCTGCCATCGTGCCATCTTTTTTCATAATCTCACAAATTACGCTAATGGGCGCAAGCCCTGCAAGTCTGCAAATATCCACACTAGCCTCTGTATGCCCTGTGCGCACAAGTGTGCCTCCACTTTTAGCAATAAGGGGGAAAATATGCCCCGGACGCACAAAATCGCTAGGCTTTGCGTTGCTATCACACATTAGGCGGATTGTCAAATCTCTCTCATACGCAGAAATGCCTGTCTTTGCCTCTTTAGCGTCAATGGATATGGTGAAGGCGGTTTCGTGGTTGCTATCATTTCTTTGCACCATTGGAGGCAAGTCTAGCTTATGGGCTAGCTCTTGGGTGATAGATACGCAGATTAGCCCCCTTGCTTCTTGCGCCATAAAGTTGATTTTCTCTGGTGTAGAAAAGATTCCAGCCATTACCAAATCGCCCTCATTTTCTCTGTCTTCATCGTCCATTATGATGATCATCTCACCTTTTTTAATCGCTTCTATGGCATCTTTCATACGCGTTTGATACATTGAACTATCCTTGAAATTTATGTAAGCACGGATTATATACTAAAGATCCTAAACCCCAGCAATGCAAGCACAAAGGCTTGTAGCCTAGCTAGGCTCAAAATACAAAGACGCGGAATTCACACAATGGCGCGTATTTTTCTCTGTGAAGCCCTCTCCTACAAAAATATGCCCCAAATGCCCGCCACAATTAGCACATACAATCTCTGTGCGCCTGCCATCGCTATCTGGCTGTTTAGCCACAGCCCCTGCAATCTCATCATCAAAGCTAGCCCAGCCACAATGACTAGGGAATTTATCTTTAGCTTCATAGAGTTTAGCCCCACACTGCCTGCAGAGATAGACCCCTTCTTCAAAATGATCTGTATAAATCCCGCTAAATGGCGGCTCTGTGGCTTTATCGATGATGATCGCGCGCTCTTTCTCACTCAGTGGTGGCATAGGGGGCATACATATCCTTTAAAAAAAGTATCGGTAGCCTAAAAGCACCTTAAACATTCCGCCAAGTGGGGCATCTGCTCTTTGATCTGGTAGAGCTTGTGTGAGTCTAGCGACCCCACCCCCTAGCTCGAAGAATACCCCGTGCCCACTCTTGCTAATAAACTCGTGTCCAAGCCCACCGCTAATCTCCCAATAATACGGAGCTTTGGCAAAGCTACTTGTGCGTGTATTGACAAGCCCAAACCCAGCCCCCACAAACAAATACGGGCGAAAATATGGAAACCCTATGTAAGAGCTAATACTCCCTCCCCCAAATATCCCAAGCGATAGCTTCTCATAAAAGCCCAAAATATTTGTATCAAAGCTCTCTTCTTGCAGAAATTTTGCTGCTTTAGATTCTATGGATATGGTGTTGCGCAGCTGTAAAATCTGCCCTTGATACAGAGAGAATCCAAGCTCTAGCCCTCCGCCCATACTCGCCCCTGTGTTAGCATAAACCCCTAGAGCAAATCTACTTGAGCTATCCCACTCCCTAGCACTAAGCCCCACACTAGAGCCTATGGCAAGCATAAGCAATAGCCCTAGAATCTTTGCTATTTTTTGTGGCGTGTGCATTGCTTATCTCCTTGTGAGTATTGTGCGCATTATACATTCTTCAAGGGCGATAAGCTAGTATTGCGCATTATGATTATTGGGGATTGCTTATGCTGTGGCTTTTTGCTTTAACTTTGCTTTGCATTTATATCCGTCCTTTGAATTTGCCTTTGTGGGTGTATAGCTCTCTTGGGGCGGCTCTTTGTGTGGGATTTGGGTTTGTGAGTTTAAGCGATGTGGCGTTTGTGTGGGGTATGGTGTGGGATAGCACCTTTAGCCTTGTTGGGCTTATCATTTTTGCATTATCTTTAGAAAAGCTTGGATTTTTTGAAGTTTTAGCCCACTACACGCTAAGGCTTTCTACACATAGGCAAACTTTGCATTTGCAAACTTGGAAATTTTTTGTCTTTATAGGTGTGCTTGCAAGTGTGTTAGCGACATTTTTTTCTAATGATGGGGCGATTTTAATCCTAACGCCTCTAATCATCGCGCTTTTAACCCATATAGAAAATGTCAAATTCTCACGCTCTCCGCTTATCATCTTTTTAC
The DNA here is from genome assembly GCF_030249855.1 of Helicobacter zhangjianzhongii. NCBI lineage: Bacteria > Pseudomonadati > Campylobacterota > Epsilonproteobacteria > Campylobacterales > Helicobacteraceae > Helicobacter > Helicobacter zhangjianzhongii. Next base: position 17,914 of record NZ_JANURN010000013.1, on the reverse strand, counting down.
TATTTGTGGGATTTATGAGCGATTTTGCTTCAAATACATTCATCTTTTCAAATCTCACAAACATCATCACCGCAGATTTTTTTACAATCACATTTATAGATTTTGCCTTAGCTATGGCATTGCCGCAGCTTTTTGTGATCCTTGCTGCTTTTATTTTGTTTTGGATTCTATTTACACGCAAACTCCCAAAAACACTAGAGTTTAAAGTGCATACACAAGCTTTGCCAAAGCCTAGTATTACGCTATTTTGTTTTGCCTTAATCACACTTTTACTCTTTGGCATTATTGGCGGGGAGAAATTTGGCATTGCTCTTTGTGTTTTCACGCTAGGCGTGGCATTTTTAAGCACGCTGTGTGGAATCCTAACGCACAAAATCGCGCTTAAACAAATGCTCAAACTTGCCCCTTTAGGCATTGTAGCTTTTAGCTTAGGGCTATTTATCGTGGTATTTGGGCTAAATAATATGGGGCTTGTTGGGCTATTAGCTGAAGGGCTTAAGCATTTTGATACCCTGCCATTATTTGCACAAATCTTTAGCGTAGGTATATCTTCAAGTCTTGGCTCTAGTGTGATAAATAATTTGCCTATGGTTATGCTAGGGGATTTAGCACTAAAGGATTCTAGCAACGCACTTATTTTTGCCCATTTGCTAGGCTGCAATGTCGGGGCAAAGCTCACGCCCATTGGCTCACTAGCGACTTTGCTTTGGCTTTTTAGCCTTAAACGCTATGGGATTAGCATTAGCTTTTTACAATATATGCTCGTAGCTTTGCTTATCGTGCCTTTTGTGCTTTTTTTCGGGCTTTTGGGACTTTGGGTTTATGTGAAGATAGCGGGGATTTTTTTATAAGAGTTGCTACACCTAAGCGATAGCATAAGTGTAGCTAGAATCTAGTAATGCGAGTCTTGCGCGCATTACACTAGGGTATTATAGCTTGGAAGCGTTTTTAGCAAGATAGTCAGCTACACCTTGTGCGGTTGGCTTCATACCTTCTTGCCCTTTTTGCCAGCCTGCTGGGCATACTTCTCCGTGTTGTTGGAAGAAAAGCAGCGCATCAGCCATACGAAGCATTTCGTCCATATTGCGCCCAAGTGGGAGATCGTTGATCACAGCGTGGCGCACAACTTGGTCCTTATCGATCAAAAAGCTACCGCGCAATGCCACAGCACCATTGATAAGCACATCATAATCCCTAGAGATTTGCTTTGTAATATCAGATACCATAGGGAAGCTTACCTTGCCGATACCACCTTGCTCAACAGGCGTATTTCTCCACGCAAAATGCACCACATCAGAGTCGATTGATACACCAATGACATTGAAGCCTTTTTCTTGGAAATCTTTCACGCGGTGATCCATAGCGAGAATCTCACTTGGACAAACAAAGGTAAAATCTTTGGGCCAGAAGAATACAACCGCGCCATTTTTACCGAGATTTTTACTTAGCTCAAAATTTTCTACAATTTGTCCATCGGCTAAAACTGCTGGGGCTACAAAGTCTGGGGCTTTTCTTGTTACTAACATAACAAACTCCTATGTAAAATGAATTTGATAATAATCAAGAATTATTATCGTTTGGCATTGTAGCTAGCAATGGTTAATAATTATCGTAGTCTATGGAGAAATCCCCTACTAGAATCCTAAAATGCCACTTTTAGCCTAGAGTTTGCGAATTTCTGCTACCATTATGGACTTAATTATTTAATATTTTGTGTATGTTTTTTTGCGTAAATGGCGGTTGCCAACGCCTATTTTTTAGATAAAGGAGATCGGTATGGATTCTAGTCATCTTTTTCTTATTGATGTAGCTTATACGGCGGATTTGGCTGTGATAGAAGCACATCTAGCAGAGCATAGATCCTATCTTGCCAAAGGCTATGAAGCAGGGTTTCTACTCGCTTCTGGTCCTAAAACCCCTCGCACAGGCGGTATGATCATCGGGCGTTTTGCCTCAAGGGAAGACGCACAAGCCTTTGCCGCTAATGACCCATTTGCCCTAAAGTACATAGCACAGCACACAATAGTTGAGTTTGATCCCGTGCTACACGCCCAAGAGATCGCGACATTTTTGACAAAGTAGGCAAATATGAATGACATAATCCACTTCATCGTAGATACAGTTGGTGCGCTTGGGTATGTAGGCGTATTTTGTATGATGTTTTTAGAATCCAGTTTTTTCCCTTTTCCATCAGAGGTGGTGATGATCCCAGCAGGCTATCTTGTGTATAAAGGCTCTATGGATATGAGCTTGGCACTTTTGGCTGGGGCAGCAGGCAGCCTTGCAGGAGCGGTGTTTAACTATGTCTTGGCACTATATTTTGGGCGTGCATTTGTGGTGCGATTTGGGAAGTATGTGTTTTTTAGCGAGCAGACGATGGCAAAAATGGAGGGCTACTTCTCGCGGCACGGAGAGATTAGCACATTTTTAGGGCGTTTGATCCCGGGCGTTCGGCAGTATATCTCTCTGCCCGCTGGCTTGGCAAAGATGAATCTCTGGAAATTTAGCATTTATACAACACTTGGTGCGCTTATTTGGATCACCATTTTAGCGGTGTTTGGCTACTATGTGGGCGAAGTGTTTGGCGATGATTTGAGTGCAAGCGGGATTGCCAATGTCCTAATCGATAAAGCCACGACTTTTGATATTAGAAAGTCCTTACACCTAATCGTGCTATCCACCCTTGGAGCAGTCGCAGTGATCGCTCTAGTATATATCCTATGGTATAGGAGAAAGCGCAAAAATGCCTAGCCACCCTAGAGTCTCTGCACCCCAGCTTGTCATAGCCCTAGATCTCCCAAATCTAGAGGAAAATCTCGCGCTAGCACGCATTATCTATGATAATCCAAAGCGCGAAAACATCTGGCTCAAAGTGGGCTTACGCGCCTTTATCCGTGATGGTGCAAAAGGCATTGAGAAGATCAAGAAGACAAGCGGGGCAAAAATATTTCTAGACCTTAAGCTCTATGATATTCCCAACACAATGGCAGATGCAGCCAAAGAATGCGCACATTTAGGCATAGATATGATGACAATCCACGCAAGCGCGGGGCTAGAGGGTATGCGTGCGGTTATGCAAAGTATCGCTACAAATGCGCCAAATATGAAAGTAATGGCAGTAAGCGCGCTAACAAGCTTTGATGATGAGAGCTTTTATGCAGTGTATGGGAAAAAAGTGGATTCTGGGGTGCGGGATTTAAGCGCACTTGCAAGCCAAGCAGGCGTGAGCGGTATAGTCTGCTCTGTGCTAGAATCTCGCGCGATCAAAGCCACACATAGCAATCTACTTACCCTAACCCCTGGGATCCGCCCCCAAAGCCAAGCAAAGCCAGATGATCAAAAGCGCACTGCCACAATCGCGCAAGCCGTGCAGGCACAAGCAGATTTTCTTGTCATCGGTCGCCCTATTTACACCGCGCAAGATCCGCAAGCTGCCATAGAATCTGCTCTTATGCAAATAGATAGTGCCTACACAGCACAAGGCTTATGATGAATGCCCCCATTTTGCGCACCAAAAACGAGCTACTAGCATTTATCAACAAGCTAGATTCTAGGCAAGATCTAGGGCTTGTGCCGACTATGGGGGCATTACACAATGGACATAAATCCCTAATCCAAGCCAGCATACAAGATAATCCCCACACCATTGTCTCAATTTTTGTCAATCCTACGCAATTTGCCCCTAATGAAGATCTCTCCACCTATCCTAGAAGCCTAGAGCAAGATTACGCGCTTTGCGATGAGCTTGGGGTGAGCGCGGTATTTGCCCCAAGTGTGGAGGAGATGTATCCTAGCGCGCAAGGGGCAGGTGCTTTGTGTGATAGCGCGCTAGATGAAGTGCGCTTACTACCGCCAAAGTCTATGGGCTATGTGCTAGAGGGCTTTGCGCGTCCTACGCATTTTGCCGGTGTGTTGCAAGTGGTGCTAAAGCTCTTTATGCTTACCCGCGCTAATAACGCCTATTTTGGGCAAAAGGACGCCCAGCAGCTCCTGCTTATCAAGCGTATGGTGCGCGATTTATGCCTGCCTATTTGCATACACGGCTGCCCCATTGTGCGCGATGAGTTTGGGCTAGCCCTTAGCTCGCGCAATGCGTATTTGAGCGATGAAGAGCGCGTGCAGGCATTGCGCCTACATCAAGCACTAGAATCTATCAAGCAAGCCTACAATCAGGGCATAACAGCCGCTAAAGAGCTGCAAAACATAGGCATAAAAGTGCTAAATAATATGGATATAGAATATCTTGAAATCATCGATGAGAATCTAGCTCTTATAGAGGATTTGCGCCAAGGTGGTGGGGCGTGCATTGTCGTGCTAGTCGTAAGAGTCGGGCGCGTGAGACTGCTAGATAATCTCTGGCTAGAGCCCAACTAGAATCCACTTTTAGAATCCATTTGTAAGGAGTTTGGCAATTATGAAAAAAGTCTTTTCTGTGATATGTGGGGTAAGTCTTTTAGCGCAGGTGGCTTTGGGATTTGAGAGCATTGATGAAGCCTTGAAAAATGGCGTGAGCAAGGGCGATGTGATTTTATATGGGAATTATGTGGGCTTGCAAAAAGGCGGTGCTACGACCATAGGCGATGAGTCTTTGGGACTTGCGCATTATGCCTACTTGGGGAATCTAGGCTATCTTATGGGCAATGTAGGGCTAAGCTATACTTCTGGATTCTATAAAAATTTTCGCGCTTCTATCGGCTTTCGCGCGGTGGCGTCATTTTATGATGCACATACCGGATTTTTCCCCCCCACTGGTGGTAAAGGCGATACCAAGGCAGATTTTTTCAACCACAACCAAGCCGCCATCGCAGAATCCTTTATCGAGTATTTTGATGGCGATACAAGCCTAAAAACAGGGCGCATAGCCATCGCAAATGATTGGGTCAATGTCCTTAGCGATGGTGTCTGGCTACGCAATCGCTCCTTTGAAAAGCTCTTGCTTGAAGCATTTTGGGTCAATGATTTTGGACGCATTGATTACTATCAAATGACTAGATTCTACCGCCCTACCAAAATCGGGCTTTATCACACAGGCTTAAAATACTATATCCTAAATGATGCCCTAAGTGCTAGGATCTACACCTACTTCGCACCGCCGATTTTCACAGCTATTGGCGGTAGGATCGATGGCAAAATCTCATTTTTGGACTTTGACTTGAAGGGCAATGTAGGCTATGCATATAGTATCGAGCATAAAAACTCTCTCCCCACAAGCGATCTCATCAACGCCGGCAAAGATGGCAACGCCTTGTATGCGCAAGCATCTTTTGGACTGCCCAATGTCTTTGACATAGCAGTAGGCTATATCCACACAGGCAAAGAAGCCGGCTGGGGGAGTCTGGCGATTATGGGCAATAGCATTGATCCGTTTTTCATCTGGGGCGGCAGAGTGCTAAAAACACAGCCAAATGTCAATCTCATCTATGCCAAACTTGCCACGAAAGTTGAGCGGTTTAACTTCCTTATCACCTATGGGGCGAGCTTCTATGACTATGTCTCTAGCACCAAAATCACTAAAGCTAATCAAAATGAGCTAAATCTCGCTATGGAAATAGGCTTCACGCGCAATGTCATAGGTGTAATCAATGTGCTAAACACGCATTTAGATTCTCTAGGCGTGCCGACTATGACGCAGGTAAATGGCGGCTTGCGGCTGACATTTTAGCCCCCAAGAATCGCATAGCTAGTGATCGCTTGAGTAAGCTAGAGTTATAGTAAAATATCGTGGTTTTATTAGGAGTGCAAATGCGTAATTTTGTGTATTTGGGACTTTGGATTCTAGGATTTTCTTCTCTTCAAGCAGCACTTTTACCAGATTTCACGCTAGATGACATAAGCAATGCCCCACACAGCAGCAAAAAAGCCAAGCCTAGCCCAACCACCCTAGATCAGCCAAAAAGCCCCCTAGAATCCAATCTCCCCACGCCAGCAGACAAGGCACGCAACACGGCAGAAGAAGTTACATTTGAGCAGGCATACGCCTTGCTTTTAGAAACAAGCGATGCCATAAAGGCGCAGGATCTAAGCGTAGATCGCGCTAAAAAGCTTGCCCTAGGGGCAAAGCTTAGCTTTCTCCCAGAGATCAATGCAAGCGTGTTTTATACGCATTTAGATAGAAAGATCCAAGAGCAGCTTCCTATGGATACTAGCTCTATCCCGCCAGCTTTGTCCCAGCAGTTCGCGCCCTTGCTTAGTGCGCTGAATCAGCCCATTGTCTTGCTTGATCAAAATATCATCATAGGCGCGCTTACAATGATCTATCCACTCTACACAGGTGGAGCTAGGATACAGGGTAGTAAAATCGCCGCCATAGCCCACAAAGACGCCAAAGAAGCCCTAAGGCTTAAAAAGCTATCAAGCTTTGAAGAGCTAGCAAATGTGTATTATGGCGCAGTGCTAGCAGAAAATCTTGCCCAAGTGCTTGCACAAAGTAGCCAAGCGACCAAGCAGCACTATGCAAATGCCCTAGCCTTAGAAAAAAGCGGGCAAATCGCACGCGTAGAAGTGCTAGCCGCACAAGTCGCACACGATAAAAGCCTAAATGCCCTAAGCCAAGCGCAAAATGCCGCGACAATCGCCTCTCTCACGCTAAACTCCACGCTCTCAAGCCAGAATCTAGCCCCGATAGATACACTAAAGCTAGTAGAAAAGCCTCTCCCACCAGAATCCATATTTATACAAAAAACCCTAGCAAGCTATCCAGTGCTAACTTCACTTGACCTAAAAGTCCAAAGCGCAAAAGAGGCTAAAACCCTAGCCCTAGCTCCCTTCCTCCCGCAGATTGTGGGCTTTGGGGCGGTGTATGCTAATAATGCCAATCACGCGCTTATTATGCGTGCTATCCCCACTTGGCATATCGGTGTCGCGGCAAATCTCTCACTCATCACCCCAAAGGCTAGGATCCAGCACTATCAAGCCGCCAAGCTCACCCAGCTTGAGATGCAATCCCTTGCCAATCAAGCGCGCAAAGACATCACACTCCTTGTGAAAAACACCTACAAGCAAGCCCTATACGCCCAAGAAGAATACAAAAGCAGAAGTTCTTCTATCAATCTCGCCAAAGAGAATCTAAAGCTCCAAGAAAATGCCTTCAAGCAAGGGCTTGCTACAAGTATGCAAGTAATCGATGCGCAAAATGCCCTGCAAAATGCCCTTATCGAGCAGCAAACTTCCGCGTATAAGGCTATCATCGCACTTGCTAGGCTCTTTGCACTAAGCGATGATATAGAGGGCTTTTATCCATATAGGCAGTAGCTAGAATCCACTCATTCACTAACGACACGCCTTAGCACAAAAGTGGATTCTAGGGGGTTTGATTAAAGGGGCGATTTTGGGGGGTTGGGGGCTGGCTTTTGGGGTGATATGCTCGCGTGTGTAGCTTAGTTTTGGCACACTTTGGCACAATCTGGCACAGCTTTCAAATAACACGACCTAACGATCGGCGCAAATTGTAGCGCAAAATCGCGCCATTTTTGCAAACTTTTTGCAAATCTTGCAATCCCCCTTACTAAAGCCCTTACCAAAGCCCACGCCCCTTGCTACGCTAGCCAAATCTAGCACGCGCGACCCAAGCTCTCCCTAGAATCCGCGCCCAAGCAACGCCCAACGCCCAAGCTATAAAAACACGATTCTATCCCTTGCCCTTGCCCTTGCCCACTCGCTTTGCACGCCCTAGATCCACCCGCACCACCATAGCCTAAAGATAAACCGCCCTAGCGATTTGCATTTTTGCATTTTGCACTCGCTCCAATTTTCACGCGATGCCGCGCAATTTACCACCAAAATCACCCCCTTTAAATACTAAAGGCTTCTATCCTTTCTCCCAAGCAAGCTCGCTCGCCTTGCTCTCTTGTGTGGGGGGGTGTGGCTTTGGCGTGTGGCGTAAAATGTGGTGTAAAAATGTGGGCGTGTGAGTGGTGTGGCACGGCGGTGTGGATCGCTAGGCAAGTGTAAAATGTGGCTTTGGACTCTAGGGTTTGGCTCTGTGGGTGGGTAGAATCATCGGCGTGGCTTTAAGCTTTTGGGCTAGAATCCACTTTTGGCTCTGTGTGGTGGTGGTTTGGTGTGTATGGATCGCCACGCCTTGCAGAGCAAGGCTCGCGATGACAGAGAAACAAAAAACGCCCCAAATCCAAACACGCCGCAGGATTCTAGGATTTTGCGATGATTTTGGGGGTTTTCTAAAGAAACATCGGCTTGCGCCGAGCGGTGTCCTTGTTTTTAAGCCGCGGGTGCAGGGATTTTACTCGGCGTAAATGAGCAAGCCCGCGCCGTAGAATCCACCAAAAGCGCGCAAAAGCCGAATCCTTTGTAGCCTACTCCTCTCCCTTGCTACTTAGTCCTAAGCTCTCTATCTTATCAAGCTTGTTTTCTATGTCCTTTTCTATCTCTTTGTTTATGTTCTCATACTCTTTGTTTAGACTTCGCTCTTTGTAGGGGGCAATCTCTATCTTGCCTGCCCCACCTCTCATATCCTTTTTCACGCTTGATAGACTATTTTTCATCACTTCTAGGATATAGTCTCTATCCCAATTTGTGTAGCGGGCAAGGGAGTCTATGTAGCTCTCTTGCAGTCTCTCATACTTCAGCCATAGCTCTACATTCTTTGCCACGCTTACTACAAGTAGTAGTATAAACACCGCGCGGAATATCTTATACCCTAAGCTTAAGCCTCCGCGCTTTTCTAAGTCTTGTGTGAAATCTGCCTTAGCCTTGTCCATTGTGTTTATCCTTTTTGGTATATTTAGAATCCACTTCATCAGTAGTCCTTGCACCTTTTAAAGCGATTAGCCTTTGCACTATCTCTATCGCCCTATCCACGCCAAAGAAGCCTACCGCACAAGCAATAGCAACTTTCGCAAGATAAGGTATATCAGTAGCACTAAGTATCCCATACATCACGATTGTGATAAATGCACTTGTGATGATTGATTTAAACGCATAAAACTTCGTGGGCTGCTCTGTCTTATCGCTGAAAAATGCTACCAATCCACTGCATAGCCCTATGATAAACACAGGCACAAGCTCTAGGTAAGCGGGTAAATTTGGGAACAACTCTACTAAATAATCCATTGTATCATCTCCACTATCTCTGCTACGACAAGGCACAGCCCTATGCTCACTGCTCCCCAAAAGATTTTATGCAGTGTTTTATACAGCTTTATAAGCTTCTTATCCCTAGTGGTCTCACTCTCGCAGTAGTATCGCCCTATGAGCCACCAGCGGAAAAGAAACTTATATGACCTTAGCTTTTTTCTTGCATTATCTCTTAGCCCTTGCTCTTTATAAAGGTATCGCACAAACACCCCTACACTTATCACAAATGCCAGCACAAACACTATCAGTAAATACCCTTGCAAGCTCATTGCCCATCTCCTTTGCAAAATTCTAAATCTCTCTCTAGTAGCTCGGTGTATTTCAGTATCTCTGCGACATCTTCACTGACACTAGATTCCTTGCTAGGCATAGGCTTTGGTATATCCTTTGTCTTGCATTTTGTAGGGATATACACGGCTTCCTTTGTGGTGGTGCAGGCTGAAAGGAGTAGAGCCATTAAGATTATGGGCGTTGTCTTTTTGATGGATTCGGCTTTTTGCGATAAAGCAGGGAGTTTGTGGCTCGCGGCGTCGATAGACGCTCGAGTCTTATCTCCTTGCTCGTCACTGCACAACCCTGCTTTCTCATCAAAAATCCTAGAATCCTGCGCCGTGTTTAGATTTGGGGCTTTTCCCCTAGAATCCGCTTTTCTGTCATCGCGAGCCGACTTGTCGGCGTGGCAATCCATACTAGAATCCGCTTTTTCTAAAGAAACTGCGTTTTGACTCTCCGCCCTTTTTCTATCGCGGCAGGATTTTTGAGATAAAAACGCCGCTTTTCGAGCCGCGCAAGGAGATAAGGCTCTGTGCCTATCGACGCAGTGCGGCGATGAAATCGGTGTTTTTAGCCAAAAAGCTAACGCGTCGCTTTTCATTGTGTCTCCTTTGTTAGATTTGGACTACCTTAGCCCTTGTGGCGTTGGTGGTTCGTATGCTTTGCTGTGGCTGTTTAGCACTTCATCGCTGGGCATTACATTGCACACTTTAAAATCGCAAGGGCTTAAAACTACTTCGCCTTGCTCTTTGTGTGCGGCGGAGCAGTTAAACTCTTTATCGCAATGCTTATAAGTCGCTAGCGTGTGGATAAAAAAGCCGATTAAAAAAAAGGTAGCAAATGCCACTACCACTAGCCCTAAGTCTTGTAAATGCTTCATTGCTTGCCCTTTGCCTTGTCTTTGCTCTGTGCTTGCTTATCGCGCATTTTTTCTAGCATTTTTATAATGCGCTTGTTGGTAGTCTTTAGTGGCTTGCTCATTGAATCTCTTTTACTTCTAGTCTAAAGTTTTCGATTCCGTGCTTGCTCACTAAATCATAAAAGTCTTTTACCGCTTGCGTGCTTGCGCCGATTGTGCCGTTGCCATTATCGATTTGCCCTAGTAGCAAACAGCCCTCGGTGTCTTGTGGATAATTGCCGATATGGATGTGAATTCTCCGCCCTTTGTGGCTCGCTAGCTCATCGGTGTAGGTGCTAATACATTTGGGCTTATACTCTTTAGGCAGACTCACGCTTGATTCTGTCCAGTAAAGCTGGTAGGTGCGTGCTACTATGCGTTTATCTTGGTTTGGTGTGTCGGTGCTTGGGCCTCCATTTTCGCAAGTAACGCAAGCAAAGATAATCTCTCCGCTCTCGTTCTCCACGATTAGCTCACCGATTGTGCTTGGCTCTGTTTTATATACTCGCCCTGTTTTAGCGTTTGGTGGTTTTTCCACGCTGGCGTATTCTTTTTTGCGTTGTAGTGTGATTGTTAGCATATAAGCTCCTTTTCTCTTTTGGCGTTGGCTTTGCCGCACTTTTGGTGGATTCTACGGCGCGGGCTTGCTCATTTACGCCGAGTAAAATCCCTGCGCCCGCGCCTTGAAAACCCCCAAAATCATCGGCAAATCCTGACGCCTTTGTGCGTGGGTAGAAAACGCGATTTCTTGCGCTTCTCGTTTTTCCTAGAATGTGCTTTCTGTCATCGCGAGACACTGCGCTAGCAGTGGTGTGGCGATCCATAAACAAACGCGATTTTTCCTAGAATCCACTTTTTATAAAAGGGGTAAAGCTAGGCGATATTTTGGGGCTTATGCTTTGATAAAAGGCGTGATAAACGCCCTTTTTTCACGGCTAGCATTTGTGATCGCCCTTAGCTTATCGCACTCTTTTTCATACAGCTTGGTGTAGAAGCCCACGCGATCAAGGTTGCTAGCATTGGTCTCTATCTCAAGCACGATCACCAAAGCCCCCAGCACCAAAGCCCTGTGATAGAGCGGGTCTAGGATCACTTCTCTTTCGTTTGTGTCGGTGTTTGCCCAGATCTCTAGCACGCCACTAGTAAAGGGAGCGATCGTGTAAGCCCTAGGATTTAGAGCTATAAGCGTGGGGGAGCTTGGCGGGTGCTTTAGGGCTTGGGTGTAGCTTTTTAGATCGCACGCCTTGCCGTTAAATTTTGCGTGGATTATCTCTAGCACGGGGGCTTCTAGCTCTAGGGTGCTATCTCTCTCCCCTAGCTCTTGCCTAAAATGCCCTATATTTGTGCAAAGCTCATAGATGATCTTGCTTTGGGCTTGCAAGATCACATCGCCTAGCTCTGTATCGTTGAAGCTTAGTCGCTCGTAGTCTGTGTCTCGAAGGCGGGAGCGGAGTTGTAGAAGTATGGTTTGCATTTCTATCCTTTCACTTGTAGCCTTTATAAATTGCGTAACCTCGCACGCTCGCATAGATCATATATGCTTTTACTCTACTAAACGCCCTTGTCTCTATCATCGCTTCTAAAAATACTTTATCCGCAAAAGCCCTAGAGACTCTGCCAGCGTGAAACTCTACGCATAGATAGTCGTGCAGCACCGCGCATTTTAGCCCTTTGCCAAAGCGCGGTAGCACAAAGTCTGCCCCAAAGTTGCTAAATCCATCTGTGTGAAAGCCCCTTGGCACTTTGATCGCGCTTTGATCATCTGCGCTACTTCCTTTGCGATAGTAGTAGAAGCCTTGCAGTAGTGTTAGGCTCTTACCATCGTTGCTAAATCGCACTTCAATAGGCTCGGTAAATCTCTGTAAATTATCCATACTCTCTCCTTAGAGTGTAAAAAGTCTTTTTTCCCTACGATAGAAGCATAGCCCTTTGAGTGGGTAGGCTATGTGAGCCTTCTTGCAGTAGGCTTTGATCTTATGCTTTATCGCATTCAAAACTTTGCTAAAGAGATTAAAGCAGCTTGCCCTTTTTATATATCCATAGTAGCTAAAGATCCTTGCAAACTCTTTTGCCCCTACGCGTTTTAGTTTTGCTAGATCTTTTATGCGCTTTGCCGTGGCTTTTCTCACGCGAGCAAAGCTTTCAAAGCTCACCACCCCCAAAAAGTCTAGCCCCACCTGCATAGGTCTTAGGCACACTTTATGCGCTTGTAGCCTTAGATCTTGCAAAGCTCTTTTAATATTCCCAAAGCTTCTCCACAAGCTTCTCTTACTATCGCTAAACAGCACTATATCATCAGCATATCGCACAAGCTTTACGCCCTTTGTATGTGCTCTGTCAATGTCTCTTAGATATACATTGCCAAAAAGCGCACTTAGATAGCTCCCTAGATCTAGACCCCTTTGATTTGCCCCTAGCACTTTAGTGATAAGCGTAAGTGTCCTAGCACACGAGATGTTCCTAGCGATTTGCTTTTGTAAGATTACTAGATTGATATGCGCGTAGAATTTGGCTATATCGCATTTGAGATAGTATCGATACACTTTGGCATAAGCCTTCACGCGCTTTAGTCCATAATCCACCCCCCGCCCCTTGATACACGCGCAAGTCTGTGTGCTAAGAGTCTTTAGCAGTAAAGGCTCTATGATATTTGCTAGGGCGTGGTGGATTATTTGATTAGGATAAAAGGGTGAGATCGCTAGCTCTCGTATCTTGCCATTTTCTAGGCGCGAGCGCTTCGTGGTAGGCTCTAGTAGTTTAAGATCTTTGCCCATAAGCTTATCTTGCACCTTTTTGGCATAAAGCTCGCGATCTTTTAGCACTCTTTGCACGCTAGCTCGTTTTAGCTTGCCGCGGCTTGCTCTGGTGATAGCTAGCTGGATATTTTCTAAGCTTATGATCTTTTCATAAAGGTGTTTATGTGTTTTTATGGTAGATCCTTTGTTTCTATTCTCCCCATAATTTTCACGCCTTTGGCGTTACTAATCATTGCGCGGGGCTTTCCTTTGTTCAAGCGTTGGAGGGCGTTGCCGCCGTTCTGTCATCGCGAGCCGATGAAATCGGCGTGGCGATCCATATCCGCATTTATCGCTTGGGCTACTAGGGGGTTGTGCTAGATCCACTTTCTGTCATCGCGAGCCACTCCCCCCACTCTGTCATCGCGAGCCTTGCTTTGCTTCGGTCGCTTCGCTCCCTCGCAATGACAAAAGGCGTTTTTGTGGATTCTAACGCTGCTGGATTCTAGTCGCACGGCGTTTCCTAGAATCCACTTTTTTTGTGTAAAAGGATTCTAAGATTTGCGGTGGGGCTGTGGTTGCTTTGCGCAAATTTTGGGGCAGAGCTAGACTTGGGGTCTGCGGTTGTCCCAAAATTTGCGCAATCAATCGCATCGCCTACCCAAAGCTGAATCCATAAGAAAAAGGGCGGGAGCCGATGTTCCAATTGCGATCCCCCAGCTCGTTGTTACCATTCCAAGCAAACAAGCCGGCGTGCGCGGAGTTGTTCAGGCTGCCGCCTCCCCCTAGCAGCCGGGTCCTAGCGCGGGCTTCTCTCTCAAGCGTCGCTCCCCAAATACTTTAGCTGCTTTTTTAGCTTTTCACACTCTCGTGGGCGCGATCTTTTATAAAGATCGCGCGGCTTTTAGGGTGTCTTTTTGAAACAAGGGCGGGAGCCGACGTACCAACTGCGAACCCCCAGCTCGTCGTGACCATTCCAAGCAAACAAGCCGGCGTGCGCGGAGTCGTGCAGGCTGCCGCCGATGAGACAAAGCCGTAGCCCATCTGCGATCCAGCCCCCATCAGTAGTGCCATTAGTGCTAGTGCCTCCATCTGTGGCTTTGGGGATCATCGTGCCTGCGTGGGTGCGCTTGACTTGAGAGCCGCGAGTGATATTGACGATATGACCGGTATTTGTGTAGCCATTGCTAGAAGTCTCATCGCTATAAGCTTGCTCGTGGGTAGTTAGATAGACTAGCTTATTATTCAAATATATCCCATCGACAAACTCCCAGACATTCCCAGCAGGATTGCAGATACCACGATAGATAAACATCTTTGCCCTTTTATCACCCCCGCTTACAGGGATACTCATAGTCTTATCCCCCGTGGCAAAGCTTATAGCTTCATAGAGATAGCTTGTGTTGTTCGCGCTTGAATTCCAGCTATAGATCGCCCACTTGCTCTGATCTGTGCTTTTGCTATCTGCCGTGCTTCCTAGATAGCCTCTCTCTATACTATATAAAAAGGCTAGGGCTTCTCGCTCGTGGTGGTTTTGTATCTTCATATCTTTGTGAAACTGCTGCGTTTGGCTTCTAAAGCTAGGGCGGTCAATCTCTGTGGTAGGCTTGGGATTACTACTTAGAAAGAAGCTTCCTTGCATACCCCCTAGGCTCACGCTCTCCCAGCTCCCTAGATAAAATCCCTCTACCTTCACGCTAGAGATCACGCCATTTTTATCCACACCCCTTCCGCTTAAATTTGTATAGCCTTGATAGCCATAGGCGTTGAGATCAAAGCTAAAGGGACTTAGACTGCAAAGCTTTAGCAAATATTCTTGGCTATTGTATGCAAACTCTATGTCGATTATATGATGCTCTGGGATCTTGCTGACACACTGCCAAAGCGCGCTATCTTTATACTTTTGCATAGCTTGGTGGGATAGGTCGGCATCTTGCGGGATAGACTCTAGCGTGCCGTCATTTTTCAAAGCGTAGCGTTTGATGTGTGAGTGGGGCATATCCACGCGGTCAAAAAATTTGGTCACAGGATCATCGTTTGACTTTTCATTTAAGCGATCTTGCACTTTATCTAGCCAGAGGTTGTCTTCAGCGGTGCCGGTGTTTATACGGCGGGATTTATTCGTATCGATATTTTCGATAAAGCCCGCAAACACGCTAGCTTTTACCTTCACGCTTATGGGCTTACTCCACTCACTCACGGCTCCTGTGGGGCTTATCGCGCGTGCTTTTATGCTAGCACTTGTATCACTGCTTGCATTTGTCGCTGTAAGGGTGTAGCTCCCAGCTTCTAGGTCTTTGGTCTTTGTGGCAGCTAGATTTGAGAGCAGTAGCTCATAGGTAAGGTTGCTTCCGTGCGTGTCGCTATGGCTTGGGCTTATCTCTAGCTCGCCGCTTGCGTTTTTTAGCAGCTCTTTGTGGCTAAATCTTATGCTAGGCACGCTAGGTGGATTCTCCCCTAGGGTTTGGGTGTATTTGGTTAGGATATAGAGATCCCTTGCTTCTTGGGCAGTTTTTTGTAGCTCTTTAGCCTTTTTTAGCAAGGCGGCTCGCGTGTCTTGCACTCTCTCTAGCCTATCGGTGTTTAGCTCATAAAAGCTCTTTATGATATAGCCCAAAGCTTCTGCATTTTTAGCCGCTTGGGCTAGCTCTTTTAGCTTATCTAGCGTGGCTTGGCGGTGGGCGATATTTGTCGCGCTCTCTGGCGTGCTTAGATCTTGGGTGGATTCTTGCTCGCTTGGGCTTGCAGTATCTTGGCTTTCTTCATCTGGGTGCTTTGGCACGCTGTGTGTTGGCTCTTCATCACTATTTAGCTCGCTATCTACTTGTCTCTCTAGCATTTCTTCTCGTGGGCGTAGCTCTCTCATCGTGTCGCTCATTTGCTCTCCTTGTGTGGATTCTTGGATTTGATTTTTCATTGACTCTCCTTAGGCTTGCTCTTCATAAGTTTGCACATCATCTTGGGCATTTTCTTGATCAGCTTTTGGACTAAAGATGATCGCCTCTAACTCTTTTGCATTTTGCGCTTTGGCTATGGCGTCCTCGCACTTCTGGCGCGATCCTGTAAGCGTGGCAGAAAGTGTGCTAAAGATTTGGGCTTTTTCTAGGATCTTTGCTACTAGCTCTGTCTTTTCCACGCCCCTTGCTTTGGCAAGGCTATCGATGTAGGGGGTTTGGGCTTCTTGGCTAGTTTGATACGCCTTTGCCTCGCTCTCTTGGGTAGCCCAGCTTTGTATCTCGGCTTGCGGCGTGGCTTGGGTGATAAGATCTAGGGCTTCTTGGTAGCTTGCATTGATCTGTGCTAGCTTGATCGCTTTAAGCGTGGGGAGATCTAGCGGCGTTAGAGTCGCTGTGTGAAACATCGCTTGCAGGATCGCGCTATCAGTTGCTGCTTGATTGATATAAAGCGCGCTTGCATAGCGGTAGCTTGGTGGGGTCTTTGCTTCTTGGCTAGTTTTGGGGGCTTCTTGCATTCCTAAGAATACATTCACCCTCCCACTCGCACTATCTCTAAAGGCTAAAGGCTGATTGCTTGTCTGTAAAAATACCATTTGTGGCTCCTTTATAAAAGATTGGTCCCTAGCTCGCTATCAGCTAGGTTTTGGCTTTGGCTGCTTGGCTTAAGCCCTTGCAGCAGGGCATTTATCTCTTGCAGGGCTTTGGTCTTATCGGTGTTTATAGACTCTAGGGCTATGGCTTTTTTGGCTTCTAGCTCTACTTTTGTTTGATTGCCTAGCTCTGCTAGCTGTGTCTCTAGCTCGCTCTTTTTCTCTTGCAGGGCTTGCAGGGCTTGATCTTTGGCGCGTTTTATGGCATTTAGTGCTTCTTGGCTGCCCGATCCGCTAATGTCCCCCCCAGCATTTTGGATGATCTCTTGTAGCTCTGCTTTTAGCTCATCTTTGTAGGTCTCTAGCTCTCCCTTGATCGCCTGCCCCTTTGTCTCTAGGGCTTGCTTGGTCTCTTGGGCTTTGTCTTGCACGCTAGATTCTATCTCTGCGATCTTTTGGGCTAGCTCTTGGCTCTTTTGCGTAAGTGTGCTTTCAAACTCTGCTAGCTTTTTTGTAAGATCCCCTAGCTTTGTATCTAGTAGCGCGATATACTCATCCTTTTTGCTTTCAAGCTCTCTTTCATAGCCCTCCTTATCGCTTAAAAGCTCCGTGCGCATTTCATTTAGCAGGGTTTGGCTTAGGTTTGTTACCTCTTGCTTTAAAGCCTCTGCTAGCTTTATCTGCGCTTCTAGCTCTGCGCTTAAGCTCATAAGCTCTGCTAGCTTATGATCAAGCTCATTTAATGCTCTCAAAGCTTCTTTAACCTGCTCTAGATCTAGCTTGGTGCTATCGCTTAAGCTTTTAGCTTCATCTAGCATAGTCTCTACTAGTTTATAGATCGCTAGGCTTTGGGTGTGCTGCGTGGCTAGGGACTGCAAGGCTTGGTTTATGTAGCTAGTGATTGCTTGTAAGTTTGCATTCAGCTCTGCCCACTGCTTGGAGCTTAGGCTTATGCTTTGGGCGTGGTATTTGTAGAATCGAAACAAATCGCTAGAGATATTGAGCAGCTCGGCTATGCCTTGCAAGGTGTAGTGGGTGGATTCTATCACGCCGGCATTATTCTTGATCGCTTCTGCGACTTCTTGCTTGAAGGCTTCTAGCTTTTTCTCATCGGTTTGATCAAGCTCAGGGGCTAGGGGGTCATCGCCTAGGTTTGGGGCTTCTGGCAAAAGCGGCGGCGTGGGCGTTGGCTTTGCCGCGCTTGGTGCGGATTCAGCTTGCGGGCTAGAATCTGTCGCGGGCGTGCTTGGCGCGGCTTCTTGGGCTAGCTCGCTAGAATCCGCGCTAGAATCCACTTTTTGCGCAGTGACTTGGCTGCTCTCTTTGGTGGATTCTAGGCTTTGGCTGTTTTCTTGGGCTTCTAGGTTT
>NZ_JANURN010000012.1:0-26343 GCF_030249855.1 Helicobacter zhangjianzhongii | reverse complement strand
CCCCCCCCCCCCCCCCCCCCCCCGCCCCCCCCCCGCCCCCCCCCCCCCCCCAATTTTACTCTTATCTGCTCCTTTTTTCTTAATCTCTATCGCGCGAGGAGTAAAGGCAAATTCTATCCTATCAATACTTCCACCTTGCCCCTTGCTTTTCTTGCCATTGCTATCTTCTTTGATTTTCTCAAAGGTAAGATTTTCAAAATAAGGCTTATTTGTATAGGGGCTATTCTCCGCAAGCTTTAGCACAGAAGGCTTAAGGATACGCTTATCTATATCGCAGCTCTCATACTTTGCTGGGATACTCATTAGCTCCCTGAATTTACTATATTTTACCACATATCTGCCTGTGGCTTGAAACTGCTTTAAAAGTCTATAAAGATTCTTAGCATACTTATTGTTGATAGCGCAAAACTCTCGCACCTCAAACCTCGTAAAGTGCGAGGTTATATCATTGATAAGCTCCATAGAGCTTTCTGTAACTTTAATCACAAGCGTGCGGCTCTTTTCATCTGCCATAATCTTTTCAAAAAAAGTATAGGCAGAGAACCGCTCATAGCCCTCTTCATCAATTTGGCTCTTTTCTGCTTTGAGCGAGTTTAGCTTCTTGGCAAAGTCTATAATATTTTTATAAAACCGCCGCCTATTCTTGTCGCTCTCTACAAACTCACGCATTTGCTCAAACTTAATAGTGATAGTTCTTGTGCGCTGATTTTTGGCAATAGCACAAAGGATAAAGAAAATATTAAAATCTGCTTCTGTGAAGTCCCTAAAGATGATTTGATTAAAGCGATTCTCATACTCTACGCTTAAATCTTTCTCATACACGACATCATCAGCAAGCTGCTCGGCTGGATTGATAGGCTCACCAAATAAATCCAGCTGTGGTGGCAACACTGCAGCCTTAATCTCTTCCATTACACCCTATCCTTAGTTGCGTCTCTATGTATTATCTTCCCTAGAGTCTAGCTAAAAATGTGTAACAAATCAACTTTTACCCATTATTTCTAACATTTCCCACAGCTTTTCGCAATTCGCCCTTTTAATTTTCGCAATATGTCCTTTTAAAATTAAGCTCACAAAAAACAGCACAAAACCCATACCTTAACTCAAAACAAAGCATTCTAAACATTACGCAATATGTCCTTTTAATAACGCTTATTTTCGCAATATGTCCTTTTAATTTTCGCAATATGTCCTTTTAAAAATCACTCTAGCAACGCTCCCAGCGATATTGCAAGCACATCTAAAACAAACAATATAAAAACAAAATTTAAAAGGGGAAAACTGCGCGATAATGATTCTTATAATTTATGTAAGTTTTTAAGATTTAAGAATCGCATTTAGATGTTTGTAAGTCTTCGTTGAAATCTTTATGTTGTGGGATTTTTATTTCATAAGTAAAAGAAAAAGGTTGTAAGAGTTCTTCAAGCTGTTTTGTGAATACTTTGCCTTGTTTATCATTGTCAAATCCTAAAAAAATATAAATAGAATTTGAGCAATTTTGTAACAAGAACAATAAAGCTTCTTTGGCTGATTTTGAGAAAGTTCCACTTGTGGCACAAAGTAGAGATATTTTTGTATCAAGCTCAAGGATTTGCAATAGACTCATAGAATCAATGCTAGATTCTGTAATGATGATGTATTTAATATCTTTTAAACTCTTTGTGCGTTTGTCTTTTAAAATTTCTATTCCTTTTTTACCAAATGCAAGTGTAGATAGCGGTTTTTTGTAGTTTTTGCCCTCTTTGTCTTTTGGTAGTGGTTGGTTGAGTTTCGCGCTATATCCGCACTGCACAAGGTCTTTTGCATTGAGTTTTTTCTCATAAGTATAAGTAGGGAAACAGATGTTTTTATAAGTATCAATTTTTATTGTAAGATGTGAAAAAATCTCTTCTTTTATTCCACGATTACGCAAATATAAGCCACGATATGCTGGATTTTTGCTTGAAAGATTGATGCTTCTAAATTCTTTAAATTTAATGCTTGCTTTAATCTCTTTATCTTGTAGTTCTGTTGGTTCTATGGCGTGATGATTTAAATCAATATGTTTGCCAGCAATAAGTTTTTTTACATCAATAGAGCGAAGCTTGCAAAAATGATGAATATTTCCTTTGTCCCTTTCATTAAATGGATTGAAATAGAGATAATGTCCATTTGGCTTGCGTGTAATTACAAGAACATCGCCATTGCTATGATTCATTGTTATATGGCGCGTGGAGCTTTTTTCTAGTTTTTTTTCATAATTAAGAGTGCTTAGAATCTCGTGCAGTGGTAGTAGCACATAATCATAAGGGCGCATACTGCCTCCTACTTATCTAATCGTTCAGTAATGAAACCCTCAAGCACAGAGTTAAAAGCACCAGCTGGCATTTGGTGTTTTTGCGCGATGAGCTTTAGGCTCTCTGCGCTGTTATCAAATAGTAGCACATCATCGCAAAGTGGCGCGATAGCTTTGAGATTTTGTAATGATGTGCAAAATCTTCTTTCAATAAGCTTAGAATCTATATCGTGCCCACCCTTTGCCACGCGGATTTTTACCCGCTGCTTGGCTTTCTCCACAGAATCTAATCCCACATAATAGAGCGTTATTGCGTAATTATTGGCTTTTAGGGTGGAAAAAAGCTTTGTGATACTTGCGCCACAAAGTGTAGTTTCTTGATTGAAGCTTTGGTGGGTTTGTATGTAGTGTTTTCGTATGCGTAGGGCGATTTTTGTAGCGCGTGTTTGGTCTTTTTCGCTGCGCCAGTCCCCAAATGAGCTGACGATTTCATCAATATTGACACGCAGCCCAAATAAACGCCCCTTTTCTAGCTCGTTATAATAGAGCGTTGTTTTTCCGCTACCATTGACACCTGCAAAAATTGTAGCGTTTGGCTGCATAGCATTTCCTTTTATTTTGCTTAATTTAAGGTTTCGCAATTCTTAAAGCCCAAAAAGCCCTAAAATACACACTTTAAGTTTTGCTACACAGAATGTCTAAACCTTAAAAATACTTCTTTTTGCCTATATGCCGAGATTCTCTCTACTTTTAAAAAGTTTGAAAAGTCTAATTTTCATTCCTAAAATAGATTCTGCATTTGTATTTTAGTTAAAAATTTTAAAGCGGATAAATTCGGTAGTTTTCATATTTTTTTCTTCTGCCATTTCTTGGATTTTGAGAATCTCGCGTTCTGTGAAATACACTAGCACCTTTTGCGTGCGCTTGTTGGCTTCGCTTTTTAGTGGTGCGCCACGCCTTTTTTGGGCTATTTTGCTTGTCTCGCCCTCTGCGTGGTTGATAAACTCCGCTACACTTGTAGAAGCAGTGTGCTCGCGCTCTTGCTCTACCTTTTTGAATGAGTTTGTTTTAATGTTTTTGAGTCCTGCCATTTTGCAACCTTATACAAAAAATTTATAGATATGAAATATTATTATAAAATAGTTAATAAGATGTTTTTTAATAAAAAAATAAATGTTTATTAGAATAAAATATATTATTTATTAAATATTAAATAAATAATATTAAAAATATAATCTATATACTTTTAATATATTCTATTAACTCATCATAAAAGCGAACAAAATCATCAAAGGCTTTTTCACCACCTTTGCAAAACTCTGTAATTCCCATTCCTGCTGAAGTTGCATTTTTATATGCTTCTCTCTCATAGATGATAGAGTTCATTAAGTGTAGATTCTCTAGGTTCTTCTCATTGATATAGCTGCGTAAATCGCTAATTTTCTTTTCTAAAAAGGGGTTGGGGGAGGCTTTATCAATCACAATAAGTGCTCTAGATTCTGGGTTTATGGCACTGACTTCATCATAGAGCGAAATCATTTTATCAAGCACCACAACATCATATTGGCTTGGCACGCTTGGGATAATGATAATATCAGCAATGGCTAGTGCTTGGCGCATTTCCTTAGAATCTCGCCCGCCTGTATCAATCACAAGGCTATCGTATTTTTGACTTAGAGATTTAACCTCTCTTGCTAGCCCATCGCCAAGTTTGGTAACAGAATTAAAAAGTAGGGGGAGATTCTCGTTTGTGCGGATATTGAGAAAGGCTTCAGTGCTTCTTTGTGGGTCGGCATCAACAAGTAGCACTTCATCTCCCTCTTGTGCGAGTTTGCAGGCGATATTTACTGCAAGCGTTGTTTTCCCACTGCCACCTTTTTCATTAACGATTGAAACAATCATTTTTTATCCTTATTTAAATATTTTAGAAATTGTATAAGATTATTGTAAATATGTTTATAAGTATTTATAATACATTAAATAATGATTTTTTAGTAATAAAATAATATTAAATAAATAATATATAAAATATTTAATATCAATAAATTATTATTTTTATATATTAAAAATATAATTATAAATCTACATATAATAAATAAAATGGAGCATATAGAAATAGGCTGAAAAATGTGGTCAATAAAGGGATAAAAGAATACTTGTGTTATAATTCTGCCGTGAAGCCTCGTAACTCCTTAGTGAAGCTGCAACTTCACTAAGGGGAATTGCTTCGCCGAAAGGAGAAACAATTCAATGCTTATTAAATGCGTTGTCATTATAGCAATAATTTGCTTAATTGTGTCAAGTGCTTCTTGGTATTTGACATTTAGGCTAGGCGGGCAAGCACGCCTAGCCCCTATACAACGCATTTCCCTTGCTTGCTTCATTATAAAAAAGTAAGTCTTGTATAAAAGTAATAAATATTAAGAAATAAGCAGCTTATTCAACATTTTATGTGTTCTAATTTGAGAACACATAAAATAAAAAAATAAAAATAAAAGGAGTTAATTATGGATAACACTATCCAATTTAATAAGTGGAATACACTAAAACAAACTATACAAAACAATCAAACACGGCATTACATTAAAGAGGGCTGTGTATATTGGGTGCATATCGGGCAGAATATTGGGTGTGAAGTTTTTGGTAAGCAGCAAGACTTTAGAAGACCCGTGCTTGTGTTAAAGAGGATATATATTCCAAATTATATGGACGCTTTCATAGGAATACCGCTTACCACAAAAAAACTTAGTGGTTCTTCATTTGCTAGATTAACTAATGTAAAACATAATGTGGTCGTTACTGCAATGCTGGGGCAGATTAGAGCTTTTGACAGCAGAAGAACTATAAGCTATTACTATAAAGCAAGAAAAGAGGAAGTGGATAGGGTTAGAAATAAACTAATAAGTTTTTTATCTCCCAGCAACTAGGCTGGGAAACCCAAAGGATAAACCTTTGAGCCAATTCTCCTTGAAGAGATTCGGTATTTATAACGAAGTTTTGCTTAAATATGTCTTACTTCTGTTTTTTTGAGTTTTTTGATGGCTTCAGTTCATTGGTGTTTCCTGGTGTATCTTTGTTGTCTTTGCGTCTTTGGTCTTTCTCGCCTGTAGATTTAGCAGTGGGTTTTGGTCCCCTTTTTAAACCATCCTTTTGTATTTCCTTACTCATTTGCGTTTCCTCTTTGGTTAAGTTTTACAATTGCCATTGTAATGTCATATCGTAAAAATTGCAATAGTGATTCTGTGGCGATTTATTATTTATGTGGTATCAGGGGAGGGAAAATGTTTTACACATCTAGTGGCAAAATCAAGCGCGTAAGCACGCAGATTGCGCCCTAGATAGAGCCGATGAAGCGCGGTAAGCGCGACAACATCGGCGGAGCTATTGGTAGGCGCGCCTAAAGCGCAACATTTCATCAAAAACAACGCGTTGTTTTTGCCTAGCTGCTCGCAAAAAGTCCTTTTATTAAAGGCGGGTAATAAAACCCTAACCCTCCAACACGCCCAAAAAGCACAGCATAATCCCTAAAAACACCATCTTTGCACTCTAAACCCGCTCACCAATGGGCAAAACTCTACAAGCTAATCACTTCTCCTACCACCAAACACGCAGGAGCTTCCAAGCTCCAAAATCTAAAAAACCTAAACAAGCCCTACTTATTGCCTCAAATCCCGACTACTCTTCGCCTAGTCCTTTATCTTTGTTTATACCAATACGCTTGCTATATTTATCTAGCCGCCCCACTCTTTTAGAATCAAGCCTAATATGCTTGCCCTGCGCTTCTTTGCACAGAGATTCTGCCTTTTGTAAAAATTTTTCTCTTTGCTTCTCATTACTTGTGCGCTCAATATTGCCTAGCACCCTATCAAATTTTGCCTGCAGCTCACAAGCAGCACTTAGCCACTGGCTTGCTTCTTTAGATTCTTTTATGAGCAGTTTTTTATCTTGCTCTGTAAGCCTGTGCAAATCTCCATCATCAAAATAGGTTAAGCCCTTAAGTATCTGGACGAGTGGAAAATCACTGCCAAAAAACACGCCTACATCATTTAGCGCATTTTTTAGGCTTATGTCTGTTTGCCGCAATATCGTGGCAATATCAAAATAATCCTTATACTCTGCCCTATCACAAGTGGCTTTAAGCTTAGTGGCAAGAAGCGATTGCATATCTGCGATACGCAAAATCCCATCATCTGTTTGAGTGGCTTTGGCTTTTGATACAAAATCCATATCCCCAAAAAAAGAGAGCTTTACTTTTGATTCTGTCATAAACACGAGCGTATCTTTTTCTTGCTGCAATATCGTGCCTACTTTAATGCCTTCAAGCGTGAGTAAGGTTTTTTGCGACCTATCAATACTCTTATGCGTGAAAAAATCAAAATCCACAGATTGCCTATGCCCAAGCTGCAAGGCAATCGCAGTCCCACCAAAAAGCACAAAACCAAGCCCTGTGATTTGTGCTAAATGCGGATATAGTGCTCTCTGCTCTTGTGGCAGAATCTCTAAAATAGGCTTCATTTGCTAGCTTTGCAGAAAACTTCGCTTTGGTAGTGTTGGGATTATGGCATTTTCTCCATAGAGCATAATATGCCAATAATGCCAGCTTTTCTCATCAAACCACCCAGCTTGCGCTTTTTTAAGGGCTTCTTGTAAAACGCCCTTATCAATCTTGCATAGCAGTGCATACTCTTTTGGACTATTAGCATAGCGCATAGCACTAGCGATAATGCGTAAAGGATTAGAGCGCATAAGCTCATTGCTATCTTCCCACCACACATAATGCGCGAAGTGTTCTAGCGTTGATTGATTGATATGTGCGCTCATTTTCTCTTTCCTTTTGTGAGAATTAAAAGGACAAATTGCGAAGCATTTATATTATGCAATTCTCTATCCCAAATTATACTAAAAATAGGGCAATAGCTCGCTAAATAGGCATATAGCATAAACAAACGCTCACTTTCTTTTTGTCTTCAAGGCTTTGTCTATAAAACTTGAGCAGATTCTATAATCTAACTCATAGGATTGTGGTAGCTTTAAGTTCTTGTCTTTTGCTCCGCTAAAAGCGGCTATTTTTTCACATTTATTTGGTGCTTCAATAATGATTATGCTTTCTTTCATTCTTGCCCCTTTGGTAGAATTTGGCTTATCGCTCAAGCCCCAACTCATTTTCTAGCTTATTTTGGATTCTTGGTTTGACTCTAGCCTTTTGTGGTGTGCGCTCTTGCTCTTTGGTGGGATACCATTGCTCTTTGACAAAGCTCACCATTCTCACACCATCTTTAATCGCCCTTGAAATCTCGCTCTTATCATCTTGTAAAATCTTGAGCCAACCTTTTACATAAGAAGCGTGATTTTTTATATCATAATCAATGCCAAGCTCTAGGGCTTGTAAAAATGAATAAAGCTCTGCTCTTAACTCTTCTTTGGCATAGCTCACACTCCCAAAATCTCCACTTAATGCTCTTCCTAGCCTATGTTTTGCACCTGTGGCGTGTCCTAGTTCGTGCAGTGCGGTTGAGTAATATTGCTCTTTAGTAGCAAAATTTTCTTTTGGTGGAAGATAGATTGTGTCGCTATTAACACAATAGTAAGCTCTATCTTTGTTATGGTGGATAATGGGGATATGAGAGTTTTTTAGAATCTGCTCAATAAAAGGGTTTTCTTGGAATCTATCACGCTGTTTTATCTCAAAATGAATATTATGTTGTTTTTGGTGTTTTGCGAGTAATTGCATATCAAGGTTTTGACATTGAGTGATATTAAAAATAGGGATTTTCTTAAAAATCTTTTGCCATAGCCGTCCCTCTTCATCTTCAAAGACATATCCCCTAGTATTTTCTCTTTCTTCTTGTGTGATGGGCTTTTGTCCTACAAATAGCACATAGCTTGCCCTCTCTCCTTTTCTCACAGAACCATTAAGAGCTTTAATTTCATTAAAGGTAAGATATTTGCTCTCTGTATATTCATCACACAGCAGGCGCAGGGCATTTATGCCCTGATAAATTGTGCCTGTGTAGGGATTATGCGGCAAGATCCCATCATTTTGCCAAGGCTTAATCCAAGGCGCACTGCCAGATTCTAGCGCGTGCAGAATCTTCTCTTCTAAATCCTTAGCAAGCTCTTCTAGCACCCTACTCATCACTCTGCCTTGCAAGTATTGTCTCTTGCCCTTTTGCTTGTTCTCTCATTTCTTGCAGCAAATAGCCATAGATTTTAAGCTCTTCTTGTGTGATGCTATGCTCTTGCTCACACCACGCTTCTTGTTCTTGGTAGCTCTCTTGCAGTCCTAGAAAATCCCTTATACTTACCTTTTGTTCCATTTGCTTCCTTTCTTAATAAATTCTGCCTTTCATTGCGTTATCGCTGCATTGTGTTTTCTTGGTTTTTATTTTGTGATATATCTAGCTGTGGCTTTGGCAGGGGTCTATATCGCTCAAGTCCAGCTTGGGCTTGGAGATAATTGCTAATTTGCTTTTGTGTGTGTTCAGTTAAGCCTATGCCCTTAAGATAGTTTGTTGTTATGTCTTTTGGCTCATTGAGTGATAAATCAAGCTCTTTGAGCCTGCTTTTATCAAGGCTTGGGATTTGTGAAGTGTGATAGAGCGTTGTGGTCTCTAGGATTGGTGCAGGTAGTTCCTTAATATCATAGACAAAATCATAGTAGGGCTTATTTGTTTTTGGATTGATTTTGGTATTGCCATTTTTATCAACTTGTGGCTTTGTCTTTGGATTCCCTTTTTTATCAAGCACCTTAGTAGCTTCTTTGGTTTTGATATAAGAGATTTTAACGCCCTGCATTTGTTTAAGCTGCTCCCCTGTGAGCTTTGCTCCTAGAAAATTAGCCTGCTTGGCAGTAATCCACGAGCCATTTTCATAGCCAAGTTCTTTTTGCTTACTCTCTAGTAAAATTGCATTTAGTCCCTCATAGGGTCTGCCTATCTGGGCGTTAAATGGTCTAGTATGTTGGAGTTCTTTAGCATTTTTTGCCTCAAGCCAAGGCGCGCTTTTGCTCTTTATGGCTTGGATAATGTTGTATTTGGCGTAGTTATTAAAACTCTCTTTTCTTTCCTCGTGTGTGTATTCTTCCCATTTTTTTGGTTGTGCTGACATTTTTTCTCCTTGTGTTTTGGTATTTTTAGGCTTCGCTCTCTTGGATAGCCACATCTTGTGTTTGAGCTAATCCTAACTCAAGCAGCTCATTTGCTTCTTCTTGGCTGATAGGGATTGCTCCCTCTGGCAGTGTGGGTGTCTGCTCTTGTTGTTCTTGCATAGGCACTCCTTAGAAAAATTCTCTTGCAAGCAAGGCATTTTGTTACCAACCAAACGCTAATACTTGCAAGAGTGGGCAAAGCCCAAAACTATGCTTTTCATCTCTTAAGCACAGATTTGGACTTTGTGCTAGTAGCCCTTAAGCCCCCTAAATTTGTATTCATAAACATTGCATTCTTCCTTATTTTCCTTGACTAAATCTTTGCCTAGATTCTGCACTACTTCTTGTGATTGTGTCTCTGGTGGGATATAGGGGATTTTGTCAGCTCCTTGCCATTCTTTGAGCTTAAACCAAAAATTGACATCTGCTTTTATGGGGCGATTTAAGAATCCGCCCACGAGAATGTAGATTTTATCCATTGGATTGCTAAGAATATCTTGTGCAGTGATGAGTTTATAGCCTTCAGCATTAGTGGAGATATTTTGCTTAAGCATATCAAGGTTGCCTTTTGATGTGCTTGTCTTTTCTCGTGTAAAATCCCCTATCATTTTGCTTAGGGTTTCTGCATCTTCAAAGCTATTCATACGAAAGATAACTTGATAAGCGACATTAGCGCGGATAATTTTTACATCATCTTCACCATAGTATTTTTTAATCTGCTCATAGCTTTGTGTGATATATAGTGGCACAAGCCCAAAGCTCCTACAAAGTGCTGGCATTTCTAAGAGAAATGGCATTTTCCCAAAGCGCACAAACTCATCTAGGATAAGATAAATAAATTTATTGGGGTCGTTATTTTCTTTTGTAAGCAGTTTTTTACACATAGATTCTAGGAGAATGCGGATAAGTGGGGCGAGAATATCCATATCTTCGGTTTGTATCACAATATACATACTGATATGCTCTTCTCGCAAATCTTCATAATCAAAGCTCATCTTTGAAACAGCTCTAGCTACTTGTGGATTGCTAAAGACTGCCATAAAGGTGTCATAGGTGGATTTAATGCTTGCAAATTCATTTTGCGCTGCGCTAGAGTATTGGCGTGCTTGATTGCGCACGATGTCATCTATACTCTCATCATTAGCCACTTGCAGAAAAAAGGCTTTGAGTGTGTCTTCTTTAGGGTTTCTCTCAAATTCCCCTGTATCTTCATCTTGGATTTGGCACATTTGTAAATAGTCCCCTTGAAGCTCATTGTAATAATCTTTTTTTTGGAGCTTGGGCGAGTTCTGCTAGGGTGGTATGTCCAAACTTTTGCATAGCATAGAGTGCAAAAAAGCTAAACATTGTTTTGGCAGAAATGACCCAATGGTCGTTTTCTTTGCCTTTTTCTCCTACAAAAATTGTCCCAGCGATTTGGTCGGCAAGCTTTTTGCGTTGCACAAAGCTCATTTCCTTAATGACTTTGTTATCAAAGGGATTAAAAAACATTGTGTTTTCATCGTTAAAAGGGGAGAAAAGCAGCACTTTATTGTGGAGTTTTTGCTGTCTGTATCCTGCAGTTTTTTGATAAAGCTCCCCTTTAATATCAAGCACCACACAGCTTTGAGGTAGGGATAAGAGATTAGGGATAGCAATACTTGCCGTCTTTCCAGTGCCAGGTGGTGCGACAATAAGGGTAGAGAGTGGTTGATTGGAGCGGATAAAGAGCTTTTTGTCCCTGCCTTTATTCAAGCAGCCAAATATCATACCGCTTTCATAATTAAGCCCCATTGCTTGAATCTCTTTTTCATTAGCAAAGCGTGCATTGCCATAATTTCCTTTTGGCTTTGCATTGCCCATTAGTGAAAATATCACCCACACAATGAGGGGCAAAGAAGCAAAAATAAGTGCCATATAGGACTTGAGCTTTAAGGCTGGATTACCAAGATTTTGCAGAATCTGCACGCCTATATGACAGGCTTCTTGCACGCCCTGCCAAGAAAAATGGATATGAAAATAATACATAATGCTTATGCCATAGATACATATACTTAATAGCACGCACACAAGTAGTGATGTAATATCGCGCATTATAGCTTGGCTCTTATTACGCATTGAAAATCCTTGCTAAAAGCTTTTGATTCTGTTTGGCTAGGGCGTGAAACTCTGCAAAAATCCGCTTTGTTTCTTGGGCTTGTCTCTCAAAATGCTCTTCATTTACATTAAATCCTGCATTGAGATGATAGGCGATTTGGTTGATATTTCCAGCCACACGCGAAATTTCAAGGAGCATTTGGGTATTAAAACTAGATGTGCGGTGCAGTAGCTCTAGGATATTATGTGCTTCTTCTAAGTGGAGAAGTTGGCGAAGAACGCGTGATTTCTTTTGTCCCATAAGCTCGGCTTTCTTGCATAAAATCTCATAATCTTTTGTGGCTAGGCTTATATGCACTCTTTTGGCTTTTTGTTTCATTTATATCTCCTTTGGTATATGGTCTTTGACAACAAGAATCTCGCTAATAATGCGTTCATTTTTTTCGCGCTTAATCTGCACGATATAATCAATTGCAGTGCGAATATAAGCTCTAAGTGCTGCTCTATCGCTCATTCCTCCAAACATTGCATTGGTAATTAAGGCATTGATAGCATCTTCGCTGTTATTGGCGTGCAAGGTGGAGAGATTGCCCTCGTGTCCTGTGTTGTTAAGGCGCAAAAATGCCAAAGTATTGCGTATATCTATCTCGCCAAGCAGCAGTCTATCGGGGCGTAGGCGCATAGCATTATTGATAGCTTGTGTGTAGCTATAAATCTCGTTGGCTTCTTTTGGAATAGCAAGCTGGGTTTTATTGCGATTATGGATAAGTAGCTCTTGTGAGTCTTCAATACTCACAATGCGCTCATTTTCTGGAATCTCACTCATTAGGGCATTAAGAAAGCTTGTTTTTCCTGTGCCTGTGCCACCGCTAATAAGCACATTTTTCTTCTGTGGGATTAGAGCTTTAATAGCGGCATAATCCCACTGCTCTTTGACTCTATCACTTAGGACAAATTGTTCTAGCCTAAAGCGTTGTTTGCTTGGGATTCGTATGCAGATACAGACATTAGAGTGAAACAGCACACTTTTATGCTGGGCTTGCAATCTATATCTATCATAAGGTGGTGGCAGCTCGCACGATAGGCTAGGGTGTTTTTCATTAAAGCGTTGCCCTCTTTTGGTGGCTAGCTGGATAAGAAAAGATTCTAAAAAGCTTGCACTTAGCATAGAATCTTGCACATATTCCCACCTTTGACCATAGTCTATATATAGCTCGCCTGCATTATTGATGATAAGCTCATTGGCATTCAAGCGCAAATATTTATCAAGCACCTTAAGCTTTTGAGCGAGGATTGGCGTGATGTGCTCCATTAGAGCGCACCTTTATGTTCTAGGCTTTCCAGCGTTTTAAAGTTCTCTTCAAGCTTAGAATCTAGTTTTTGTATATGCCTTTGGTGTTTTTCGCGTTGCTTGGCTAGCTTTTCTATGCGCGCAAGCAATCTGCTCTCACTCACTCTGCTTTTTTGTCGCTCTTTGGCAGAGTGGATTTTTTGGCTAATATGTTCCATTTATCGCTCCTTTGTGTTGAGTTTGTTTTGTGTTAGGTTGCAACGCTCCAGTCTTTGCATACTTTTAGAGTCTAGCTCAATGTGCAGATTTTGGGCTTGCTTGCTAATTTCATTAGCCCTTGCAAGAAAGCTTTGCTTTTGCTCTTTGTTGCTGACACGCTCAAAGTTGTTTAGGTTGATAGTAAGCTTGCGTTGCAGTTCTGCTTGTATGGGGATATGTGGCTTTTGCTGATTTGTGTTCGTGTTGTTGTTTTGTGGTATAATGGTGTCGTTAGCGGAAGTGCGAAAATTGGGGTCATTAAATAACGGAGGCGGAGCTGACCTTGTCCGCCCATTTTCGCTATATTCTACTCTCTGATTTGATTCCGTTCTTGAATGTGCTGTTAATAATCTGTTAATATCTTTATTGTCTTTTTTATATTCTCTGCTCCCATAGAGTAAAACATTTTCATCATTTGCCTTGATTTTCCAAGTGTAGTCTTTATGCTCCACATTATATTCTGCTTCCACATTTCTCGCGACTTTGGGGTAAGAGAGCATTTCTTCTGTGGTTACCATTCCTCTTAGTGCAGGACTATCGAGATGTTTTTGTATTTCTTTTTCCATAAACTCCCTATCTACAACCACATCTCCAACATTGCTTCTTACAATGGTGCTAGACTTCTCATTTTCTAGCACTTTATACATCTTGCTACTCTCTTTTTTAGCCTCTCTCTCCCAAATAAGCTCTTTGAGGGCTATAAGATTCTTTTCTGTTCGTGCTATGGTGCTTTTAAGTTGATTGATATTGTTTTCTAACTCAATGATTTTTTGTTTGATGTTATTTTTATCCATTTGCCCCTCCTTATTGGTATTCATCATTAAAATACTGCGCCATAATCTCGCCATTTTTAGGCACAGGAAACCACATATGCGTGGTGGGTGTGATGTAGATTCTGCTGCCCGCGCGTATTTCAATGGTTGGCTTAATCTTTGCCTGTTCAGAGATGAGCTGTTTAAAGATATTGTTAATATCTCCTTGCGCAGTGGAGAAGAGTTGCGCAGTATAGGGGCTTGTCATCGTGCCGCTTTTTTGCGTGAGATTAGAGATGCTAATCATTAGCCCATTGCTTAGAGTGTTAAGAAAAAGTCCTAACCCATAACGCTCTTTAAATTTATTATCCAAATAGCCCTCAACCCCATTTATCCCACGAGAATCCGCACTCATCGCATTAGTTAGCAAGATATTAACGCCCTGTGGTGTTATCATCTCACGCCAAACAATACTGAGGCGCGATTGACCGATTTTGTTATCATTTTTATAAAAGCCCATTACTTTAGTCCCACGCGGGATAAGCACGGTTCTACCTTGAGCCGCATAAATATCCTGCTCCACTTGTGCTGTGATAATTCCTTCAATATTGCTTACAATAGGAGTCATTAGCACTGCTGGGATTAGCCGCCCTGCGCGTATCATTCTGTAAAGGCGATGTTCGTTTGTGGCGATGTCTATGCTTTTTTGATTAGAAAATCCGCTATCCCCATAGCGAGAGCTTTGTTGTGCAAAGATTTGAGAGTTTCCGCTTACACGCTCTCCTAGCACCGCGCTTTTATAAAGCTCCTTTTCTTGTGCGAGTGCCATCTCTCTCGCTCTTTGTGCTTCTTGCTTATCAAGTAGGGCTTGATAGGCTGGGTCATTTTTGCGCTGCTCTTCTAGGACTTTTCTAGCTCTCTCTTCTTCTTCAAGGCGTTTGCGCATTTGTTCTTGGAGTTCTTTTTGTCTTTGCGCTTCTTTGGCTAGGAGTTCCTGCTGTCTTTTAAGCTGCTCATCAAGTGAGTTTTGTGTGCTTTGATTTAAAAAATCATTCAAGGCTTGTGTATCATTGACATTGATAGGCTTTCCATTAGAATCTAAAATGGTTTTTCCATTTTTATCTTTGAGATTCCCATTTTTATCCACAAATATGGGATTCCCATCCTTATCAAGCACAGGATTCCCAAAACTATCAAGCAGTAAAGAATCTTCACTGCCCATAATCTTTCCATTTTTATCATAGATTATGGGTTTGCCGTTTTTATCTAAGATTGGATTTCCATTTTTATCTAGCAGCACCTTTTTGCCTAAAGGTTTGCCATTTTTAGAATACATATTGCCATACTCATCAATATAAATAGGATTACCAAATTCATCAAGTATGGGGTTGCCAAACTCATCGGTTAGCATTTTCAGTTTTGGCTTATCATCAGTTGTTGTAAAAACATCACTTTTTGAGAGATTACTAGCATTTGCACCCTTTTGGGACTGCCACACATAATCGCTTATAGGAAACTTGCTTTCAAAGAGATACTCAAGGTTTTCTTTTACACCTGCATAGACAATACAAGCTCCAACAAGTGTGAATAGCCCCACTTTAAGATAGCTCATTTCTCGCCTTTTTGCACTTTCTCCCGTTCTACGCAGACATAGGCTTCACCGATTTTGATAGTGAATTTATCAGCGACCGTTTCAGTAATCACAAAATCCCCTATAACGCGCGTTTCTATGGGAGAATCCTGCCTATCTACCACGACATAAATACTAGGGATTTGTGGGTAGCGATTCTTATCGTATTTAAAAAATGTGTAATTGTTATCACTAAAGATTTCTTCAGGCACAAGCCAAGTGTTTTGTCGCTTGGCTTTAACTTTGTAGCGTTTATAAACCTCTTTTTTCTTCACACGCAACTTATTGATACCCTCTTCTACATAAAAATACTCATCAAAGAATGGGTCTTTGTTTTTTTCAATAATGGTGCGTTTATCTTTGACAAATACCACTAAATGCGGATTTTTCCACGATGTAAAATCTGTTGAAAAGATATAAAAAGAATAAAGCTTGCCATCTTCTGTAAAGACAGCAAGGCTGGTATCCACGCCAATGAGCTTGGGGCGTATGGCTAGGGTGTTTTGAGAATTAGGCACTTCTAGCACTTCAAACCCCACATTATCGCCTAAGATAAAGTTTCTAATTTTTTGGGGAAAAATCATTGTGCTAGTCATCGCGATTCTTGTGCGGATTTTGTAGGTGGTATTTTCCACATAGTCTATGGTTATGGTGTTTTCTGTGCCTTTGTAGTTTTTGGCAAAGAATTGGTTTTGTATGGCTTTGAGATTCTGGCTTCGCACAGCCTGCTTTTTTAGTAAGATTTCTTGTTCGGTTGGTGGCTCTTGTGGCTTTTGCTCTTGTGATAAAGGTGCAGAGCTAGAGCTAAAGTCCCTGCTTGTAGAATCTGTGAGTGGGGCATTTTTGCGTGCTTCTCGCTCTTCTTGCATATCTTGGATTTTATTGATTGTATCAAGCATTTGCTCCTGCCCTGCCTGCATTCTGCGTGCTACTTCTGCCCTATCAGCGTCATTTAACACAGAATCTGCCCACAAAGAAGCTGGCAGCAAAAAGGGAAAAAGTAAGATGATATGAGCATATTTCATTTGTCTTCTCCTGTTTGGTCTTTAATGGAAATTTCAGTCAATGCGTATTCTTGCACCACAAAGCCTGTGGGGTTTCTTGGCACAGAAGTAAAATTGATACTTTGTTCTACAAAGTCGTATTTGAGTGTGGCTCGGTAGCGTTTTAAGGATTTGTTTTTCGCATCTTGCACGATAGTGATAAAATCCACATTTGCCACTTCTTTGGAAAGCACACTAAGATTGACAATATGCACTTCTCTTGTAAGTTCTTTATTGGAATACATAGAATCATCTTGGGTTACAATTCTTCTAAAGGTATCCCATACCTTACGCGAGCTTTGCTCTCTCACATCTTCAAAGCGGTGTTCATCATCAATATGGTTGATTGTTTCGCGTTTTTGCACATAGCTGGCTAGAATAGACTTAAGCAGGGCTTCTTCTGCGCGGATATTAAGATTTGCCTGCTCCACGCGCACAAAGTTGCTTTCTGCATTGGAAAAAAACACAAGATATGGGACATTTTGTTTAAGGGGGAGCATAATGATAATGGCTAACACAAGCAGAGCGATAATAATGGATTCTAAAATAATCCAAAAGAACATATACTGCTTGATATGCCGCTCTAGCTTAAAAAGAACATTCGCATCTCTTTTTAGCTCATTGTCGCTAAAAGTCATTATTTAGCCCCTTTTTTCCATATCAATAATC
This sequence comes from Helicobacter zhangjianzhongii, assembly GCF_030249855.1. NCBI lineage: Bacteria > Pseudomonadati > Campylobacterota > Epsilonproteobacteria > Campylobacterales > Helicobacteraceae > Helicobacter > Helicobacter zhangjianzhongii. The sequence continues at coordinate 9,202 of NZ_JANURN010000012.1, read as the reverse complement.
AGGTCATAACAAGCACAAGGGCTTTTTGGCGGGATTTTTGCCCTCTTGTTACTGCAGCCAATACACAAAAGCCCAATACAAATGGCGATACAAAGTGATTTCATCATTTCTCCTTTAGATAGTGTGGGGTTGTGGCAAGAAGTGATTTTTGGTTTTTGAGATACATTGTGCGCCACTCTTGCGGGTGGTATTTCTTGCATTCAAGTAACGCATTAACATCTTCAGCTTCAGAGCTAAATATTTTTAAATGCTCGCCAAGTCGCGCAAAATTCACATCAAGTATGGAGGATTGTTCTTTGCGCTTTAAAAGAATCTGTCTAGCACTTTTACTAGAGCTTTTGAGAAACTCTACTTCGCTGCCTGTAAGGGAGAGCTGGGCTTCTAGCTTTTGAAGTGTGCGCTCATCTGTGGTGGGGAAAATGATAAAATTTGCCATATTCTCTATAAAGGCATCTGCATTAGCCACATTGCTAAAAAAGTCAAGATTCTGCACGCCCATTGTGATAACACCATTGATTTTGCGTATCTCCATAATAGATTCAATAATGGCATTACACATATTTTCATCATTAAGATAGTCGCGTAGCTCATCAATCCATATAAAAAAGCCCTTATTGCTATTTTTAGAGATATTTTTAATTTTATGAAAGAGATAGAGCGCACAAAGCGCGGCATTTTTCTTATCTTTCAAAATAGAATCCATATTAAGAATGGCGAGCTGTTTATCAAAATTAAGCGCGTCTTGTGTATTGTCAAACAAGCCACCTAGATAGTCTTTGAAGCGGATTTTTATATCATCTTGGGAGTTTGGAAACTGCAGGCTATCATAGAAATCTTGCAGGGTAAAAATATGCTCAAACTCGGCTTGTTGTGTTTCTCGTATTTGCTTTAATGTATCGCCTACAATATTTCGTAGCTCGTGTTCATTCTTGCTTATCTCACCCATTTCACATAGCCACGATTTTAAAAAGTTATTATTTTCTGCAGTATCTGTTAGTGAAAAAGGATTTAACTTAAAGCCATCAAGCTCTAGGTCGTGGTATTCTCCTCCTATGTAATTAGTAAAATTGTGCATACCGCGCAGCTTATCCATAGCAAAGATATGAATATCATATTTAAAAAGATTGAGCATAAGAAACTGCATAAGCGTGGTTTTCCCATAGCCTGTGCCACCAATAACTAGCGTATGCCCTGCCGCGCTTTTATGCTCGCTGTCGTGGAAATTAAAAAAGTAAGGGCTACCACTTAAATGCCGCAAAATACTCACAGGTCTATCACCCCAGCGATTACTCTTAAAGCCTAGAATATCATTTTCAAATGTGCAAAGCGTGCTAACTACCGAGCTCGTTTGTGTGCGGATTCTGGCATTAAGGTTGCCCCTACTTGGAAAAAAGCTAAAATACAAAGGTTTGAGATTAAAGCTTTCTTTTGCCACACTTAGATTTTGTGCTTTTAAAATGGCAATAAGCGCATTTGTTTTTGTGTTCAGCTCTTGGAGCTTTTCACTTTCAGTTGCACCATTATGAGAAAGCACAAGAATACTAAGAGAAAATTTTAAAAGTTTTTCTCTATCAGATTTAATTTCTTGCAAGAGTTCTTCTAGGGCATTTTGGATTAAGCCCACCGCGTAGAGCTTGGTATTTCTAACTTTTTCTATTGATGATTTTCTATCCAGTGCTTCACAATGAAAAATCAAATAATAATCGCTATTTTCTCGTAAAATCGTTGTCGGTAAAATACTTGATATATTTTCTGTCTCATAGGCTTTAACACTAATAAAACGCCCTAGCACTTCTTGTTCATCATTGCGAGCAAAAATAATATAATCTTTCTTAAACTCCACATCTGAAGTGATATAAGAATCTGTGATATTGCTATATCCATATCGCAGTATTGTCTCTTGCATATTAGAATAAGTAGCATAGAAGTTAATAATATCATCAGAATCAAGTTGCGTGGGATTAAACTCTCCTAATGCACTTTTTAATTCTTGGCATACTTCATCAAGCTTTTTGGCTTTAAATTCAAATCGTGTTGTATTATTCTCTGGGCTTAGATTATCTGCAATTTGCTCACTTGTAAGTTTTGATTTCTTTGATTCAAAATAGCCTGTGAGTTTTTTAGATTTTGTAGAGATGATGAGATAATAATTGATTTTATAAGTTACAACACCACTCTCCCATTTTTTAATAATCTCTTGTGCGTATGGATTATTAGAGCTAGAATCAAAGCTAAGATTAAGTCGCTCTTTTTTACAAAAGATGTTAATTTCTATATGAGAATCTAGTTTGCTCCAAAAGCGATTCCTACTTTGCACCAGCTCTAGCTCTCTATTGATACTTGCAGCACTATAACTGATACCACCGATTGCAAATCCAGCACAAAGATTGCCATCTTTTGTGGCGATATAGTGATTGTTATATTTTGAGGCAATATTAGATTCTTCACTCATTGCATAGATTTTAGGCTCTTGCAAATGCAAAATCCCCTCGCTCTTTTGCATAGCACTATTAAATGCTTCATTAAAAGTATCAATATTATCGCTTGAGATAATTTTACGCAGTGGTTCTATTAGCTTTTTAATCATCAAAAATCCTAAGCATAGAATCTACGGCGCGTTTTAAATTTGGTATTGATGAGAAAAATATCATACATATCTTCATCAAAATATTCACAAATTAAAAATACAATAAGAATAAGAAAAAAGATTGGAATTGCCCACCACACAACAAAAAGATACAATCCACCACCCAAAAGCAAGGCAAGCAAAAGCATATTTCGACTTAAGCCGATGTTGGTTTTTGGGAGATAGACTTTATCTTTTTTAGTAATCTCTCTAAAATTATCAATCTCAATCATTGAAAGACACTCACACCATTATTTGTAACGCCCCATAACACACCTGTAATAATGGCAACCCAAATAATAAATTTCATATTGTCTTTAATCATTTCGGGCTTAAGCTTGGCAGCAATGGCGATAAAACAAATCATAAGCCCGCCAATAATGCCCACAATCATATGGATAACAGAAATCACAATATCCCCTGTGGAATTGACCTCTGTTTGTATGGCATTTTTGAGATTTGCTCCAAATGCTCCATACAAATACACTTGAGCCAACATCATAAATATGCCTATTTTGACCAGTGTTCTTTTCATTCTTGCCGTCCTTTTGTGGTTTCTCTGGCGGGTATTTTGATGAAAAAATTCCCAAAAGTTAAAAGGACGCATTGCGAACTTAAAAAAGCTTAATAAATCAGCAGAAAGCTCGTATTTATGGGATTTGTTGCTATTAAGTGCCCAAAAATTTTGCTTGTATGGTGAATTTTTGCTGATATTTACTTTTTTAGAGCCTGCAAGCACGATATATAGGTGCTTTGAGGCAGAAAGAGATAGTGCTATATTGAATGCTTTGTCCTTTTAATAAAAAAATTTTTATTTCTGTGATTTTTCAAAAAAATTGCAAAGATTCTTCACGCATTTAGAGATTTACAAAAAATCTCTAAATCTCCTAACAAATCCCTTATTTTAGGCATTTGTTAGGAAAATCGTGTGCCTTTTAGGGTTATCCTGCTAACATTGCTATCTTTATAGCTTCTAAGCGTATTGCTTGATGTTTCAAATTTACACGCTACAATACTTTTATGAAAACATTTAAACAATTAGAGCGTATCTTTTTTGATTATAAAGAGCAAAAACGCAAAAAAGTAAGAGATGAGCATTTAGATTCTAGCTCCTATACTTTTATGCCAAGTCGCGCAATATTGCCTCAAAAATCAAGCGCATTCTCCAAACAGGTTGTTATCAAGCTCTTATCTAATCTTTCAAGTAATGGCGTGAAAAATGCCCTAAGTTATGTGATACGCAATAGCGCATTTGATTTTGCCTTTAATGAATCTCATCAGCCTATAAGGATTGATGAGATTTTGCGCCAATGGCAGAAAGATTTTTCAACACAGCCAAATGCAAAAGAGGCGTGGCACTTTACCTTTTGTCTTGATGAGCTAAAAAGTGAGTGCAATATCAAGGCATTGCAAGATTCTGTCAAAGAAGTAATGCAGACACATTTTTATGGTTATAAATATGTGAGTGTGCTTCATACCCACCAGCACAAACCACACATTCATATCATTCTTAATAAAACTAATATTTTCACACACAAAAAGCTTCACTTTAACAATAAGCAAGAGATAAAAGACTTTTGGAATCTTTTACGAGAGGATTTTAAAAATGCACTCAATTTTCACAATCCTAACTTCAATTATAAAAATAGCTACCGATATGAGCGCGACTTGCTTAAAGAAAGCGCAAAAGCAAGTATTGAGATACCACTAAATATTGCTGAAAATATCGCCAAACAAATTGCAGCACTAGAATCTAAAATCCAGCTCTATGAGACAAAATCCCATAACCTTACTAAAACAATTTTTCAGCATATGCAAGAAAAAAGAAAGCTTATCAATGAATTAAAATTGCTTATCCAATCAGGCAATAAATGCTATTTTCAGCTGCTTAATTCTATAAAAGCAACAAATAAAGAGCTTTGCTCACTTAGACAAAGCAACAAGGGCTATCAAACACAAAAGAAACAATTACAAGAACAAATAAGAAAATTACGCGAGCAAAGACTCTACTATAAAAGCTCTTATGACAGCCTTGCAAAGAAACAGGCTTATGCAGAATTTCTACGCACAAAAAAACAAACAAAAGCAGATATTTTTGTATTGCGCCAAATTCAAAGTGAGATAGCACTTAATGAGAAAAATTTAGCCAAAAATACAGAATCTCAAATAAATGCGGATTTGATAATGGCTCGCACGCTGCATAAAAAGTCTAATGCGTTTGTGATGATAGGAATTGCAAAGGATTTAGATTCTCATCTTAAAGCTCTGGTACATATTGAAATAAGCGATAGCGTGAGAGAAATGCTACAAGATTATGAAACTAAACTTTTAGAGAATAAGGCATTCGTGCTTAAGATGTGCCAGCAAAAAGTTATGATTTTGCAGGAATATCTAAAAGGGAAAAAGAGCCCTTATAAACTCAAAGAGCTTAATGCTCTTTGTAATTTTTTAGGTTTAGAAAATCAAACGCAAACACAAGAGCCCAGTAAAACACACTCTAGCACCCATACACAAGAGTTGCTTAGTAATGAGCTGATAGATGTTTTCTTGCATTGGTATTGTAAAAAGCAAAACATCACCAATCCTGCCATTTATGAAGCGCACTTAAGAGAGAAAATCCACAATGGCACTTTTGAGAATTTTAAAGAGCAGTATAGGGCATTTATTGAAGAAAATAAAGCAATAAAAAAGCTATGAAGCATTAGATTTTACATTTTAAGCAACACAATAGATCCTACAAATGCGCACAAGGTAAAAGATGACAGAAGAGCTAAAATATTATAAACCAATAGGCATAGTTTTAAGCGCGTTTTTACCAAGCTCTTGCAAGGGTTGCTTTATGGCATTTGTTGCAGCTTGAAGTATTTTAGGGTAGTTTTGCTCTAGGCTAGGGAATTTCTCCCTTGCTTCACAAAGCTTTTTATCAATCTGTTTTATATATGCAGCTTTTGATTCTTTGGATTCTACTAAATCAAGCATTGCTATATCCTTGCGAAGCTCCTTTGCAAACGACCTTTCAAGCTGCAAATGCTTGGCACACTCTTGGATTTTCTCCTTACTACTTTTAAGCACTCTTAGGCTTTCTTTTAAAAAGTTTGCAGTCAGTGGCTTATGCTTAGAATCTTGTATCTGCTGCATATAGTCTCTAGCATTTGGCTTGTTTGTGGCAAGCCTTAGCTCATATAAAGCCTTTTCCATAGCATAGAGTGCTTTAAGTATATCCACAATGCTACGCACCTGCGCGATAGAGGCAATAGCCCTATCTAGTTCGTTTTTCTCTCTATCAAGGCTTTTTTCTTCACTAGGCGTTTCTTGTGGTGAGGCTTGCTCTTCTTGCTTTAATCTTTGCTCATCGCGCTGAATAAGACTAATTACATTATCCATATCAGCATAGCTATTAGAAAAATCTTGTAGCACTTTTGCGGCGTGCTCGCTCTTAGCCTTTGGGGTTTGTGGGATTATAAACTTCTCATCAAGCCCTAGTTCTTCCCCCTCTAGCTCCTTAAGTGGCTTGGCTGCTCATTTTTTGCCCTTCTCTCTGCTAGAGTGATAAGCAAATCCCCTAGTTTATGTGTATAGCCAGCTACAAATACTAATGCCTTGCCACAAAAATGCACTAGAGCATAAAGCATCGCTAGGGCTTTAGTTTTCTTCTCACTAAGCTTATCTTGTTTAGATTGTAGTTCTTTATTGTCTTGTTCTTGCGTATCCACTTTTTGCTCCTTTAGGTAGTATGGGGCGTGTCTTTACCCCTAAACTTATTTGCACTATCGCTGACCCAGCCTTTTGTTGCTCTGCTGGCTTTAAGTGCGGCTCTGCCCGCCCCTTGTGCGGCGTGATTGCCGTGCTCCCCGCCAAACATCGCCCACATAGCTCCTGTGGCGGCTGCCCTTATGCTCTGTCCATCAGCGCGGTTTTTAGCATATTGCCCCATACCTGCTAGCATTCTTGTGCCTATAAATGCTCCATTATTGATAGCTCCAGCTAGTCCTGTGCCTGAACCACTAGAATCTGCGCTACCAATAATCGCACTTACCCAACCCGGAATCTTTGTTAGCAAAAAGATAGAAAACATCATTAGCACGATACCAACTAACGCCACTTCGGCTAAATCCCCACTATTTGCGATAAGAACCTGCCCTTGCTGCATATATTTGGTAACACTATTTGGAATAGAGCTAAGAAGCACAGCAAAAGGACTCCATAAGCTCAAACCAATATAGAGTTTCAGCCAAGAGAAAAAGATTGAACGCGTTTGTGAGAAGCACACTAGCGGAAATACAAGTGCGCCAAGTGAGAGAATCACATTTGCCATAAATTGTGAAAGCACGGTCATTATGACAAAAGCTATCATAAACACCAGCCCCACAAGAAAATACGCCGCTCCTATAAACCACAACGACATCTCGCTCCAGCCTGCCAAATCAAAGATTCTATCGCTATTATCTTTGACCATTCTCCATTGTGTAGAAATCATCACTTCTAAATCAGTGCTACCACCATTAAACTCACTCACCCCCAAAGAGAACCAATAATAAGGAATCTTAAATACCCCCAAGCTATCCATATAGTTTTCATAGCTAGAGAGAATGACTTTAACAAGGATAAATATCACAAGCCACACCATTGCCTTAAACATATCAGCTCTACTAAAATCGCCCTTAATCTTTAGAAAAAGCCAAATTGTAAAGCTAATACCAAAAAGCGTATAGACAATGGAGCTTGTATAGAGCCCAGCACAGCCTTGATAAATGTTTTGTAGGGTTTGATTGCCCGTGGAGTTAATGAGATTAACAACAAGGCGTAAGAGTGAAGCCGAGCTATCCATACCTAGCTCCTACTTCTTACCAAAATCTAGCACAGGAAGCCCTAGAGCGTCCTTTTTAAACTCTCCTTTTAAATCTTCAAATGGTGAATCTTTGGCAAAAACACCTAGCTGCTCCCTGTTTTCTGCTAGTTTTTGTTTGTCTATTTCTAAATTCTTTGCCATTTTCTTGTCTAAATTATCATCTATATCTTGCATTGCTATCATTGTATTGTTAAAATTCATCATCATCTCATAATTTAATTGAGCAACCCTCAATATTTCAATAAGTATTTGATTGGTAAAGTTTTGAAAATCAGTTTGTGTTTGAGCTTTACTAGCTTGCTCCAGCAAGTTTTTCATTTGCTCATTCATATAGCTCTTAGTATAGCCACGCACATTTTTATCTTTGCTCTTTGTTTGATATTTTGCATAAAACTCATTCCATTGCGTTCGTTTGTCTTTTGTCATTTGCTGATTTATTTTTGCTTGTTTTGTATGTATGGCATTATATTCTTGCATTGTTTGGTCATATTTCTCTAGGTCTCCTTTTTTTAAAGCTTGTTGGGCTTGGGCTAACTTATCACCTAAAACTTCACTCATAGCTTTTGAATCATTTACTGCGGCTAGACACATAGTTTGTGTTTTAAGTTCGCCCGTTACAAAATCGGCAAAAGAGTTATCCTTAAATTTATCAGCCATATCTTTAAATAGCTTATCTTTCATTAAGAAATCGCAATCTTCTTTGATTCCTGCCAAAAGCGAATCTAATGTGCCAGGCAAAGATTCTAACGCGGATAATGTTTCTAATGCACCACTGGTTAAGGCATCTAATTTTCCAAGAATCCCTCCTACTCTGCCTGTATCTATACCAAGCTTTGAAAGCTCTTTTTCGTACTTAATGGCTTCTTCTAGCATTTGATTATATTGCAGTATCATATTTCCTATGGCTGTAACATCGATGACAGGCATATTGGCATACGAGAAGCTAGGGATTAAAAGACAAACACAAGATATTTTTAGTAGAAGTTGCTTGCAACGAAGTTGAAAAGCAGAAAAAAAGCAAGGCATAGCTCACCCTTTGATACAGGATATTAAATGCCTTAGCTCTTTTGGTTGGTTTCGTATTGTATCGTAATTTTCTTAATCTATTTCTTATATTTAGCCGTTTCTTTCTTAAACTCCTCTTCTCCGCCAAAGACATTGAAATAATCCGACAAGAAGATATAGCAGGTCTTTTTTTCAAACTTCTCAGGCACAGTCCCATCGTATGCCATTAGGGTGTCTTGATTGGCAAAAATCGTAAGCTCCTCGCGCGTATCTTCACCAAATGGAACTTTATGCTGATGATAGGCTTTTTTGCAAAATGCGGCATATTGGTTTTGCCGTGCGACAATTTTATCCTTTTCAGCTTGAGCCTTAGCATCTGCTTCTTCTTTAGCTTTTTTATTTGCTTCTTGCTCTTTTTGTCTTTTACCACTTGCAATATCTGCGGTATTATCTACAAAGTTTTTTGTTGCATTTAAAGCTCCGCCTAAATCAAACGCACTCGCACCTACGGCTACAATTCCAGCCACAACAGCACTGACTACAACTTTTTTCATCTCATCTCTCCTTTGGTGTGTTCAAGATACCCCGCCACTTTTAGGGACGCCCAACACCACGCCCACCATAAACTAACAGCACAAAAGCAACTAAAAACTAAAAACAAGCTCTTCGGTCTTAAAATTACTTTCAGCTAGGATATGGGGGGGGGGGGGGGGGGAATTTTA
>NZ_JANURN010000011.1:0-47923 GCF_030249855.1 Helicobacter zhangjianzhongii | reverse complement strand
TAGCCCATTTTGCGTGCGCTCGATGTTTTGATTGATAGCTACTGCCATCACCCCTAGCTCATCTTGGCTCTTTAGCACAAGTGGCTTTGGCGCGACTTTTGTCTCGTGGTTTAGGTATTGGAAAAATTCAAAGAGAGTGTGGGAGATACGATGGATACGAGCTGTGATCGTTATCTTTACATAGATAAACACAAATGTCGCGATCACCAGCACACAGATCAAAACACCCGCAATATTGACATTTCTCATAAAGCCCACAGAGTCATACACTGATGATTTGGGCGCAACGGTAACGCTCCCCCACCACTGCCCAGTGCTACCTCGCCCCACTTCAAATGAAGCGATCCCCATAATACTCTCTTCCCCTCGCTTATTTCTCACTTCATATACGCCAGATTCGTGGGATTTGAGCGCATTTAGCACGGCTTGCATACTTGGATTATCCGCACTTACATCAGCGAGATTCTTGCCTGTAAATTCGCTATTTGGGTGCAGGACAAACGCCCCATCACTTGTGATAAGCGCGCGATAGTCATTTTCAAAGATACTTCTGCGCTGCGCAAAGAGAGAGTCCCCTATAAGCCCCAGGTGCAATGTAGCTCCCACGACACCTTGGACACTGCCATATTCATCTATGATTGGGTAATTAAGCGTCACGCGTATTTTCTGCTCCCCAGCAGTGTGCATCTCTGTGGGATTACCGATACTTGGCTTGCCACTTGAAAGAGCCTTTTGCAAGCCATCATCAGCTAAAAATGCCCTATCAGCAGGCAAAATCGCCACCCCTCCAAGCTCCTTTGGCTTATCATCGTGCCCTAGCATCAGCACTCCGCCATTTGCCAGCCTATAAGCACTACTTGCATCAGGCATTAGTGATGGGCTTTTTAGGTAGATATAGCCGTATTCTACCCATTGATTAGAGTCTAAAAGGGCGGTTAGGATATGCTTTGCTGTATTTTCATTGAAGCTTTTGCTATGGATATATTGCGCAAGATTTCTTTGCGAGTAGTTTAGGGCTACAAAGCTTTCATTGATATAGCCTTCTATGGCATTGCCTGTCCGCTTTGCTACATTTAGCACAAGCTTATTGGCATCACTAGTTTGGATATTGTGCGAAACACTCACCAAAACAACGCCCAAAATCCCCATACACAAAAGCAGAATCAAACTCACTGAAACAACGATCTTGCTTCCTATGCTTAGTCTATTAAACATTGCTTCCTCCTTGATTTGTCAAATACAAAATTCTATTTTTTTTTTTTTGTCAAGTCAAGGAAATAGCGCAGATATAAGGAGCGGTGTGGCGATCCATAAGGCAAGCCTAGATCCAGCACAAACCACAAGCCTAGAATCCACTTTTGAAAATGCTAACAAAACGCAAAAAGTGGATTCTAGGGGCTGGGTGGTTTTCTTTGTGGATTGCCGCGCAACCGCTATCGCGCTTGCTCGCAATGACAGAAAAGGCATTGCTGCTAGTGGAAAATGGATTGCCACGAAAATCCTTGCGGATTTTCTCGCAATGACAGCATAAAAATGCTTGCACAAGCACAATCACCGCTTGCAATGACACACAAAATGCCCCTTTTGTCATCGCGAGCCGATGTATCGGCGTGGCGATCCATAACAAGCCTAGAATCCACTTTTGAAATAATGCTAACAAAACGCAAAAAGTGGATTCTAGGCTTGCTTTGAAGCTCCATCGCTTGCTTATCGCCTGCCCTATTCACGCATAAGCCATAGCGCGATCTCATCAGCCAGAAATATATCACGCGCCACAAGCCTGCCATCTCGCAAAAAACACATTTTTTCCTCTAGCAAAATACTTAGGCGATTGGGATTGATAGACGCAGATACCGCAGCAATATCCACGCCCACTTCACTCCTAAGCCCCAAAAACACCGCCTCAAAGGCTAGGTCGCTTGGGGCTAGGCTCTCACACGCCTTTGCCAAAGGATCTGCTAGGTATGCTCGCAAGTCCTTTTGCCGCTCATAGCGCACCTGCCCTACCCTACCCACTGCCCCCACGCCGCAGCCCAGATACTCCGCCCCAGCCCAATATTTGCGATTGTGTAGGCATTTGTAAGGGCGGGCGAAGTTGGAGACTTCATAGTGGTAAAAGCCCTGTGCTAGGGCTACTTCACGCACGATGTGTGCTTGCTTCTCTAGGCTATCTTTTTGCGCTAGGCTTGGCGCGGCTAGGGATTTGTGTTTATGGGCAAAGCGCGCACCCGGCTCTATCATAAGCGAGTAGGCAGAGAGGTGATCAATATCTAGCGCGCAGGCTTTTTGCATATCCGCACGCAGCATGGCTTCATCATCAAAAGGCGTGCCATACATCATATCAATGCTTCTATGTGGGAAGACTTGGGCGATTTCTAGGGCGTGGTAAATATCTCGCCCGCTATGATCGCGCTCTAAAAATGCGAGCTTGCGCGGATCAAAGCTCTGCACCCCTAGGCTAATGCGCCCTACTCCTAGGCGCGAGAGATCGCGGCACCATTGTGCTTGCAGGGTGTTGGGATTGGCTTCTATGGTGATTTCTTGGATACTTTGCATATCGCAAAATCGCGCGATTTGCTCAAATATCAGCGCATACGCGCTGCTAGGCAGTAGGCTTGGCGTGCCACCACCGATATAAATGCTATCAAGCTCCATAGGCGCGAAGTCGCTAGAATCCAGCTCTGCAAGGCTAGATTCTAGGGCTGGATTTATGAGTATAGATTCTAGCTTCTTAGCCCTATACGCACTAAGCGTGTAGCTAAGATCACGCAGCAGGCATTGTATGTAGGCTTGCTGTACACTAGAATCCACCCCCGTATAAGAGCTAAAGGCGCAATACCCACACTTACTTGTGCAAAATGGTATATGGATATATAGCACCATAGCTACTCCGTTGTATTAGTCTCAAAAATTTGGATAGAATCTTAGCTTATTCTAACTTTTCAAGGAGTGTTGATGAAGAAACTTTTCGTATTTATAGTGTGTGCATTCCTAAGCACACAGAGCTTTGGGGCGAGCTATTTGCCTATCACAGATCCAAAAGGCAATGGTCTAGCAGTCTCTACGCACGAGCTAGCAGATAGCATAGGGCAAAAGGTGCTAGACTCTGGCGGGAATGCCATTGATGCGGCAGTAGCAGTGGGCTACGCGCTATCAGTCGTGCATCCAGCAGCAGGCAATATCGGTGGCGGAGGCTTCGCGCTAATCCACCTAGCAAATGGGCAAAACATCACCCTAGACTTCCGCGAAGTAGCTCCCGCAAAAGCCACGCGCGATATGTATTTGGACAAAAATGGCAATGTCATACAAGATCTTAGCGTTGTAGGCTATCTAGCTGCTGGAGTGCCGGGCACGGTAAAAGGTATGAGTGCTATGCTTGATAAATATGGCACCAAAAAGCTAGCCGATCTCATCGCGCCCTCTATCGAGCTAGCGGAAAAGGGCTTTGCTATCACAGAGCGACAAGCCCAAACAATGCTAGAAGCCCAAGGCAATCTAGCCAAGTTTGCAAGCTCTAAGAAGTATTTCCTAAAGCCTGATGGCAAGACTTATAAGCAAGGTGAAATTCTCGTGCAAAAAGATCTTGCCAAGACTTTGCGACTCATCGCCCAGAAGGGTCCTGATGCGTTCTACAAAGGCGAGATTGCTGGAATGATCGAAGCAGATATGAAGAAAAATGGCGGGATTATCACTAAGCAAGATCTAGCACAATATGAAGTTGTATGGCGCAAGCCTGTGGAGGGGACTTATAGGGGCTATAAGATTCTCTCTATGTCTCCGCCAAGCAGTGGTGGCACGCATATTATCCAAATCCTAAACACCATAGAAAACGCCAATATCACAAAGCTAGGCTACCAAAGCTCGCAAGCTATCCACATCATCGCTGAAGCTATGCGCCAAGCCTATGCGGATAGGTCTGAGTATATGGGGGATCCTAGCTTTGTCAAAATCCCATTAGATAAACTTCTAAGCAAAGCGTATGCAAAAAGCATTTATGCCAATATCAAGCCAAACGCCACGCCAAGCAGTGAGGTAAAGCCAGGTCTTGGACCAATCCACGAGGGTAATAACACTACGCATTATTCTGTCGCAGATAAATGGGGGAATGCCGTGAGTGTAACCTATACGATCAATGGCTCTTTTGGTGCGTATGCGGCGATCGATGGGGCAGGATTCTTGCTCAATAACGAAATGGACGATTTTTCCATTAAGCCCGGTGTGCCTAATCAATTTGGGCTAGTGGGTGGCGATGCCAATGCCATTGAGCCGGGCAAACGCCCTCTAAGCTCGATGTCTCCTACAATCGTGCTAGATAAAAGCAACAAGCTCTATATGGTAGTCGGTAGTCCCGGCGGTGCTAGGATCATCACAACCGTGCTGCAAGTCATCATCAATGTGATTGATTACAAAATGGACATAGCTCGCGCGGTAGAATCTAGTCGCTTCCATATGCAGTGGCTCCCTGATGAGCTGCGGCTTGAAGCCTTTGGACTTGGGCAAGATACTAAAGACAATCTTACTAAAATGGGCTATAAACTTGTAGAGCTCCCTGATATGGGCGATGTGAATGCGATCCTTATCAATAACGGAGTAATGCAAGCCGCTCACGATCCTAGGACAGAGTTTTAGATCTAGCTAGGCTTACTTAGTTTTTGCGCTAGGGCGTGCAAGCCCTAGCACTCTCCCTAAACCCCCTACTCTCTATCAATCTTTTAAACAATCTCTTAAAGTAGATCTACTTATACCACTAACGCTTATGTAAGGCATTGTGCAGGGCTTTGGCATTATGGGCTATGGCATCTAGGCGGTCTTGCAAAGTGGATTCTAGCTCCAAAATCTCCTGTGCGGAGTTTTTTACATTTTTGGCATTATCCCTAGAATCCACTTTTTCCCTAGAATCCACTTTTTCTAAAGAAGCTGCGTTTTCTAAAGAAACTGCGTTTTCACTAGGGGCATTTTTCTCTGTCATTGCGAGACACTGCGTAGCAGTAGTGTGGCAATCCATTTTTTGCGATGTATCAAAAGTGGATTCTAAGAGGCTAGAATCTTGTGGTCCATAAGACCATAGAGAGCTTATCACTGCGTGCATATCGGCGTTTTTTAGCAGGTGGATATTATGAGTGCTAATGCCACCGATAGCACAGATTGGTATGCATAGCTCTTGTTTGGCTTGGGACAGGATCTCAAGCGGTGCAGGCGCGGCATTAGGCTTTGTAGCAGAGGGGAAAAACGCGCCAAACGCCACATAATCCGCCCCCAAAGACTCTAGAATCTTTGCTCTGTGCAAATCCCCATAGCTTGAAGCACCTAAGATCCCGCCAAACCGCTCTCGCACACGAGCAAACTCCCCATCATCTCTGCCGATATGCAATGCCGGGGTATTAAGCCTTAGGGCAAGCTCTAGCCTGTCATTTAGCACAAAAAGTGCGCCATACCGCTCACACAGCCCTAAAAGCTCCTTGGCAATGGGATAAAGCCACGCATCGCTATGGCTTTTATCACGCAGCTGAAAGATCCTAACCCCAGCTTTAAGAGCGGATTCTACACATTTAGGCAAAATCGCATAAGGTGTTAGGCTCTCATCACTTATGGCATAAATGCCTTGTAGTTTTTGTGGCATTATGGATTCTGTCATAGCGTGTTTTTGTGTGGCGTGTTTTTGTGTAGCGTGGCTTTTGGGGCAGTAAATACCACGACAATTTCACTGCCGCTACTAGAATCCACTTTTACACTAGAATCCGCATTTGCACTACAATCCACTTGAGAGCGCAGAAATATATGGGCATTGTGGTAGATCGCTATATGCTTGACTATGGATAGCCCAAGCCCTGTGCCGCCAAGCTTTTTACTGCGGCTTTTATCTACGCGGTAAAATCGCTCAAACACGCGCTTTTGCTCGTCCTTTGGGATCCCTATGCCGCTATCTTTGATGGCAATAGCAATGGTGTCTTGCTCTAGCGGGAGTGGGAGACTTGCCGTGATATGGGTGAAGTGCGCAAAGTCTTGGATATAAAATTTCGCGCGAGTGATGCGGATTTCTAGCAAGCCTTGCTGGGCGTTGTATTTAATCGCATTTTCGCAAAGATTATAGAGCATATCTTCTAGCAAACGCGCTACACCATTGATAGCACACTGCTCCTCATCGCACAGCACCTGCACGCGCAGCTGTTTGTCAACGATTAGGGGCGATAGAGATTGCAGCACCTTGTGGGCTACTTCTTGGATATAAATCGTGCTAGTCTCTAGCTCCGCGCCACCTTCATCAAAAAACGAGAGCTTTAAAATATCATTGATGATTTCCAGCAGTCTTTTGCACTCATCATAGATTTTGTCAAAAAACAGCATAAAGTCTTTTTGCGGGATTAGCCCTTGGCGCATCATCTCGCTGCTTGCCATAATCACACTTAGCGGAGTTTTTAGCTCGTGTGTAACATTCGCGCTAAACTCCTTGCGCATTGCGTGGATTTGGTTTTTTTCATTACGATCAAGCAACAAAACGACAAAGGCTTTGGGCTTTAGCTTCCCCCAAATAGGCAAGGCAATGCACTCGATGTAATTATCGTGTATTTGTAGCTCGCTTGTTTGGATCTGGGGAGAAAGCAGGTCGATAAATGCAAAAATCTCGTGTGCTACATACAGCTCTGGCGACTCTGGTGTGGCATTAGTAGCAGAGATGGATTCTAGGCTTGGGAGCAGGGTCTTTGCCTTGGTGTTGTAGCTTAGAATCTGCTTTTTTGTATCAATTAGCACTAAGCCTTCATTGATATTTTGGCTAATTGCTTGGAATTGCTGCTGCTGGTGGCGGATAATTTTAAGCTGCTTTTTAAGGCGTCTTTTTTGCGCGATGAGCTTATCAAAAAATGGCACAAGCTCGCGGTAAGGCGCGCAGAATTTCTTGCTATCTAGGGTGGAGAGATTATTAAGCGGAGCGATGATAGATCTTGTCAAGTAGCTTGTGATGATCGTGCTTAGCAGCAGCGTAAGGATAAGAAGCCCCGCCATATAGCCCAAAATAGGCAGTAAAAACGCATAAATGTCCTTTTGATTCATAGAGATCCGCAAGATCAGCCGATATTCGGGTAAATAGCTTGCATAATACAGGGATTTATAGAGTGTGTTTGTGGATTTGCGCTCGATATAGCCCTTGCCAATACTTAGTGCCATTTGCACCTCTTCTCGGTCTTTGTGATTATCTAAATCCACCGCGCTAATGGTGTTATCATACACGACAACACCCTCTTCTGTGATGAGTGAAATACGATAGGGGTATTGCGCCCAAAAGGAGAGATAATCAGTATTGTGCATTTGTGTGATGAGCTTTTTGGACTCTTGCTCTAAATGCTCATAAGCCCATTTCTGCCCAATGGCATCAGCTGCTAGAAAAAATAGCGCGAAAATCACAATCTCCACTCCCGCTACAAGCCCAAAAATCGAGTAAAAAATCTTTGCCTGCAAGGACTTTGGCGGTGGGGATTTGGGCGGATTGCTACTATCGGTGTTGGCGTAGGGGGTGGAGATTTGTGGGCTGCTAGCTTTGTGCGTGATTGATAGGTGTTGGCGTGGCATTATAACTCTTTAGCAAAATCTATTTAGAAAGCGGCATTGTAGCAAAGCTTTGGGCATTAGTATTCTTTAGGATTCTAGTGTTTGCCATAGGGCTTAAACATTTACTATATTTTTACAAAACTTACTTGACACTTTACAATGGGCTATTACCATTCTACTTGCATTCTGCAAATTTATTAAAGGAGTTCTTATGAGAACATTTGCTTTCCCAAAAGCGTTGAAGAAATTTGTCTTGGCGTTTAGCCTATGCTCTGTAACACTTGCTAGTGCTGCACCTATCAATCTCGTATCTCGAGAAGAAGGCTCAGGCACTAGGGGAGCGTTTGTAGAGATTTTTGACCTCTTGCAAAAACAAGGTGATAAAAAGATCGATATGACTTCACCACGCGCAGAGATCACAAACTCCACTGCCGTTATGCTCACTACAATCGCACGCAACAAAAACGCGATCGGCTATGTATCACTTGGCGCATTAAGCAATAGTGTAAAAGCCCTAAACATCGATGGTGTAGCTCCAAGCGCAGCAAACATTAAAAGCAAGAAATACAGCGTTTCTCGCCCATTCCTTGTCATCACCACCAAGCCAAACCCACTTGCAGATGACTTCCTAGGCTTCATCGGCTCAGACAAAGTGCAAGACACTATCGTCAAAGCTGGCTATATCCCAACAGAAGCTAAAGCATACACGCCTAAAAATCCCGAGGGCAAAATCGTCATCGCTGGCTCTAGCTCTGTAACACCTCTTATGGAAAAGCTCAAAGAACTCTACATCGCCCAGAATCCAAAAGCCACGATCGAAGTGCAGCAATCAGATTCTACAACGGGAGTTAATGCCACAGTGCAAGGTATCGCGCATATCGGTATGGTAAGCCGCGAGCTAAAAGATAGCGAGCTAGCAAAGGGTGTAAAGCCACGCGTCCTTGCTATCGATGGTCTAGCAGTGATTGTCAATCCAAAAAACTCTCTTAGCAATCTCTCAAAAGCTCAAGTCAAAGACATCTTTAGCGGTAGTATTAAAGATTGGGATCTTAAATAATCCACTCTTATAATACTTCACCTCTTAAAGCCCTACTGCTTGGTGGGGCTGATTTACCTTAGTTTTATTAAAACTTCTTTAGCATTACACTTTCACTTCGTTGATAGAATCCACTTTTACAGATTGGGATAGGATATGCGACATATTCCTGTGCTTATGGAGCAAGTAGCTAGTGTTTTTGCGCCGTTGCGCTCTTGCTCTAATGCCGTGTTTATCGACTGCACGCTGGGGCTTGGCGGACATAGCAAAATGATCTTAGAGCTATGCCCAGACCTTACACTCATCGGGATCGATCAAGATGCTAGTGCCATTGCACTTGCTAGAGAAAATCTAGCTGATTTTAGCGATCGCCTAGAGATTTTACACGCAAATTTTGCGCAAGGATTCTTACAAGCCCTAGATCTAGCACACGCCCAAAATAAGCGTATAGCAGGTGTGCTAGCAGATATTGGGGTAAGCTCTTTGCAGCTAGATACACGCGAACGGGGCTTTAGCTTTGTGAGTGAAAGGCTTGATATGCGTATGGATACGCGCCTATCGCGTAATGCCAGCTCCATCATCGCAGAATTTTCTCCATACGCACTAGAAGAGCTACTGCGCGATTATGGGCAAATAGTAGAATCCAAAAAAATGGCGCGTATCATAAAAGAGTTTGCCAGCACACAGCCGCGCGATGAAAGTGGATTCTACAATGCACGCGATTTAAGCGAGCTTCTCTCTAGGCATTTCCCTAAGCATAAAATCCACCCTGCTACGCTTGCTTTCCAAGCTTTGCGCATAGCAGTCAATGATGAGCTTAATGCCCTACAAACCCTGCTAGAATCTATCTCTCAAGCTAGCACAAGCCCCAGCCTGTGCGGAGCTATTGTTGGCATTATCAGCTTTCATTCACTAGAAGATAGGCTTGTAAAAGAGTGCTTTAAGACTTTATCAAAATCCTGTATCTGCCCAAACGATGCCCTGCGCTGCGTGTGTGGAGACAATCACGCCAAAGGCACCATCCTAACCAAAAAGCCTCTAGTAGCAAGCCCAGAAGAAGTGCGCGCTAATCCACGCGCAAGATCGGCTAAACTTCGCGCTTTTGCGCTACAATAATCGCCCAAGGAGACATAATGCCAGATACCCATAATGATCTTTACCAAGATATACGCGTAGATTCTAGTGAGAAATCAGCTCTCTATGATGATGAGCCTGCAAGCGGGCTGCATATACGCTATTTGATCATCGTATATGGGGGGTTGTTTCTTGCCTTGCTTATTTGTATGCCTAAAATCTGGCTTTCTAGCTCGATCTACTACATTAGTCGCGACATTAACAAGCTCCAAACCCAAAGCGATCTACTCAAAGAAGAAAACAAACGCCTGCAAAATGAGCGTGAATCCCTGCGCTATCAATACCTCAAGACACAATCCACCACGCGTTAAGATTATGATATTTCAAGGGAGTTTAAGAAGTTTTTGGATAGAAACACGCTTTATTTTATCACCCACAAGGAGAGAATATGAGCTTAATGATCAATGATGAATGTATCGCTTGCGATGCGTGCCTAGAAGAATGCCCAAATGATGCGATCGTAGAGGGCGATCCAATTTATACGATTGATCCAGATTGCTGCACGGAGTGTGTGGGGTATTATGATGAGCCAAGCTGTGTGAGTGTCTGCCCTAAAGATGCCATTATCCCAGATCCGGATAATAGCGAGAGCTTAGAAGAGCTGAAATACAAATTTGAGCAGCTTAACAAAGGCGAGTAATGGCAAAAATTACTGCAGTGATTGACATTGGCTCAAACTCTGCAAGGATGGCGATTTTTGAAAAGACAAGTCGCTATGGATTCCGGCTTATTTATGAGTGCAAATCACGCGTGCGGATTTCTCAAGGCTGCTATGAAAATGGCGGATTCTTGCAAGAAGCCCCTATGCGCCGCGCGATCAACACACTTAAAGAATTCCACGCTATCGCTAAAAAATACACCGCTAGAAAGCTACTTTGCGTAGCAACTTCTGCTGTGCGTGATGCACCCAATCGCGCAGAATTTCTCCACAGAGCTAGAAAAGAGAGTGGGATAAAAATAAAAGTCATCGATGGGGCAAAAGAAGCGTGGTATGGTGGGCTAGCGTGTGCTAATCTCTCTCATAGAAAAAGTGGCATTACCATTGATATAGGTGGAGGTAGCACGGAGTGTGCGATCATAGAAAATGGCGACATCAAGGAAGTCATATCGCTGCATTTAGGCACAATCCGCTTAAAGGAGCTGTTTTTTGACCGAAAATCCCTAGATGAAGCAAAGCAGTTTGTCAAACAAGAGCTGCAAAAAATCCCCCAGCATTTCACCCACGATAATATCTTTGGTATCGGTGGGACGATCCGCGCACTAGCCAAAATCACAAGCAGGCAAAGAAAATACCCGATAAAAACCATCCACGGCTATGAAATCGCTATCAAAGATGCAAAATCCTTTATCCAGACTATCTATAAGGCAAAAGAAGAAGATCTAGGAGGGCTTGGGGTATCGCTAGATCGGCGCGATAATATCCGCTCAGGTGCGCTAATCTTCTCTATGCTACTAGAGCATTTTGGGGCAAAGTGTATCACAGCAAGCGGTGTGGGGGTGCGAGAAGGAGTGTTTCTAGCTGATATGCTACGCACGCAAAAATACCGCTTCCCACAAGGGATCTATCCGTCGCTTATCGCCTTGCAAGATCGCTTCAAAGTGCGCACCAAATGGGGAAAATCAATCGCTAAAGAAGCTAATGCGATCTTTGATGCGCTCGCTAGCGTGCATAGACTTGATGAAAGCAACAAGCGATACTTGCATATTGTGTCGCAATTATGCGATGTGGGAGGGTTTTTGAATTTTTATGGGCGGACGGATCACGGAGCGTATTTTTTGCTACACGGGCTTGATTATGGATTCTCACATACTGATAGAGCAGTGCTATGTCTCTTGCTTGAATACATCAACAAACGCATACCCAAAGATGACGCCATAGCCCATATCACAGATATTATGCCACCTATTGAGCATTTGCAATGGCTAAGCTTTATCCTATCGCTTGCGTATGCTTTATGTATCACTGGTGATCATTGCTTGCAATATAGCTTTGAAAATAACACGCTTTTTATCACTGCAGATTCTAAGCTAGTGCTAGCTAGAGAATCTATCGCGCATATAACTCCACCAGCACAGCTTAGCGTGATCATCTCCTAGGTGCAAGATGAATATAGTTGGCGTATTGCTTGGAGCATTTGTGAGCGTGCTAGGATCAATCCTTGCGATCGTGCCACATCGAGTGTTTTTGCTCTGTGTGAAAAGCCTTGGATTTTTAATGTGTCTTTTGGACAACAAACGCCGCTATAATGACGCGCTGACAAATTTGGATTTTATCTATGAAGATTCTCTAACTCTCGCCCAAAAGCGCGCGATCATCAAGCGTTGCTACCAGAATTTTGCCTTTGTGATTTTAGAAAGCATTAGAATCCCCAAAATCCCCTACCATATCCACAAACAACGCTTTGATATTATCGATGAGCATTACATACTAGATAGCTTGCGTAAAGATGGCAGTGCTGTGCTTGTATCGGGGCATTTTGGATATTGGGAGGCATTGGCGACTTTCCTCCCCCCTCGTCTAGAGCCAAGCAAAATGGCAAGCCTAGGGCGACTCACAGGGATTGATAGTATCGATAAGCTTATTATTTCTCGCAGGGAGCTGCAAGGCGTGCGCTTTATTGATAAGGCAGGGGCATTTAGAAATTTACTTAGATTCTACACGCAGGGCAATGCTGTGGCTGGGATCTTAGTGGATCAAAGTATCTCATCAAATGAAGGCGTATGTGTGGAGTTTTTAGGAAAGAAAGCAAGCCACACGCCCATAGCTTCTGTGCTTTCACGCCGATTTAATATCGCCATTGTGCCGGTGTTTATCGATATGAATAAAGACTACTCGCGCTTTGTTATGCGCTTTTTTCCGCCTATTTATGCGCCACACACACAAGATCCCACAAGCGATCTAGCGCAAGCCACGCAAGCTCAAGCAGATATTACAAGCAAAGTCGTGCGTAGCAATCCAGCAAGCTGGTTTTGGTTCCATCGGAGGTTTAAGGACTACTATCCAAATCTCTATGCCAAAAAGCCCTAGAATCCCCAAAAAGCTACGAAACCCCACCGCAAAGCGTAGCTTCTTTAGAAAACAAGGGATACCGCTCGGCGTAGCCGATGTTTCTTTAGAAAACAAGGGATACCGCTCGGCGTAGCCGATGTTTCTTTAGAAAACAAGCGACAGCGGTGCAAGGCGGGGGCACGCAAGCAGGTTTCTTTAGTAACCCCTAGAATCCTTGAAGCAGACAATCAGGGCGGTTTGAAAAATCCGCCAAAAATCAAAACCAGCCGCAAAGTAAAAAAGTGGATTCTAGCGACACTGCCCCTTTTTCTGTCATTGCAAGACACTGCGCTAGCAGTGGCGTGGCAATCCACAAAAAACACAAGCACACAAAAAGTGGATTCTAACTTGAGTGCCCTACCCTAGTCTTAAACTAGAATCCACTTTTTAAATTCTAGCTAAGCACGCTTCTAAATACTACTAGACACGCCAAAAAGCGCGTTGATTTGCTTGATGAAGTCTAGTGGGTCAATCTGCACGCCATTACACACCACGCCAAAATGCAAATGCGCTCCACTTACCCTGCCTGTCGCACCGCTTAGGGCGATTTTCTCACCCTTGCGCACAAACTTTCCAGCACGCACCAAAAGCTTGCTATTATGAAAATATGTCGTATAAATCCCATTGCCGTGATCAATCACAACCGACTTTCCCGATATAAATCGATCCTTAGCCAGCACCACCACCCCATCATTTGCCGCATAAATCGGTGTGCCTTGCGGTGCTCGAAAATCTGTCCCGCTATGGAAGCTACGCACTTCGCCATTAAATACACGCGCACCGCCAAAAGGGCTTGTGATAGTAACGCGCTTTACCGGATAGGCAAATGGCTTTGTCCAGTAGGTGGCTTTGCGGTTGTGTTTATAGATCGCTAATACCTCTTCACGCTCTTTGGCAATGCGTTTTTGCTCTTTCTTGCTTGGGTGGATTTTACTGCTGTCTAGGACTTTGATGGACTCTTGTTTGTAGGGTGCTTGCTGGATAGTGATTGCCAAATCATTAGATAGTCGCACTACTGCAGGCTTAGTATGATAGTCAATAGGCACTAGAGCGATTTTTTGCTTAGGTTGTGTCGGGTGCTTAAGCCAAGTGATTGTGCGCTTATCTATTGCTAGCGGGGTGGGATTGGGACTACTGCTATAAGCGATAAAAAGCCTGCCATTATAGGCAGTATGTGCGGCGTGAGTGCCATTAGCCTTTGCGGTGGATTCTAGAGCTACTGCAAGGATCGCACAGGCAAGAAGTAAAATCCAATATCTGCGCATACATTTCCTTTATGTGGATTCTATATAGATTCTGGGGCTAGATTTTTTAGCACAAATTTACCTTGCGTATGTTGCAAAAAATTTGCCACCACCGCGCACTTAATCTTAAAAAGCAAAAACACTCTAGGATCAGCTTTATCTTCTAAGCACTCAAAATTCCCCATACCCTTTGCCAAAACCACATCAGCCCTATCATACAAACCCCTAGCATACGCGCTAGCATCATCATACAAAAACCCCGGCGAGCGCACCCCAGAATCCACCACTTCACATATCTCTAAAATTGGCGAGTGATTATCGCGCAAATCTTGCAAAGTAATGTCATTGATGATAGGTGTGCCACGCGTGAAGTAATACACCTTAAGCTGCGGATACAGCTGCATTACAAGCTTTATGCACTCACTATCAAACACATCTTCTCCAGCATTATCGCCAATATATACAAGCTCCCGTGCGCTAGCTAATCGCTGCTTTAAATTGCTTATATCATAGATAGCAAACTCCATAGAATCCATATCAAATAAACACGATTCTATATCAAATTCATCTGCGCTGCCATAGTCGATGATATTGCCAAGTGCTGCGAGCTTAATTGCAGATTCTAGTGTGTGTGGCATATCAGTATGTGCTTTGATTTGCTCTAGTGCTATTTTTGCCTTTTGTATGCTTGCAATCTTTTGGTCGTGATATAAATCCATCTTTGCGACAAAATCCCCAATCGCCCTATAAACATCTATCGCAAGCTTTGGCGGAGGGCAAGATGGCGGAGCTTGGGGTATGGGTAGAGTGATATGGGCTTGGGTTTTTATATGATGCAATATAGTGCGCCTAGCTTGCTTGTGTAGGCAAGCTAGGCATTCTTGTGTTGCTTGCACCTATTTATTTCCGCTAAGATCAGAGACTTTCCCCCACATAAGCCGATATTTACGCTTCATAAACTCTAGCTCTTCTCTAGCGGATTTTAGCTCTTCGCGCATTACATCAATGGTCTTTTTGTCATCATCATAGACTTCTTGCATAGAAATCAATGCTTCTTTTAAAAAACTATTTTCACTTTTAAAAGCACTGATTGTTTCATCTTTGGCTCCAATGACCTTCTCGTGCAAACCCATAATAGTATGGATCGTGCGCTCGACAAAGACAGGGTCATAAGCCACGCCATTAGCCTCTGCACTAGTTAGTCCTGTCTGCACGCGATTGACTAGTGCATTTGTGCTGCTTTGTGCTTCGATGAAGATCTGCCCATCTTCTTCCTTGCTTGCGATAGAGCCATTTTCGATCATCTCTTTTACTTTTTGCTCTTCAAGACCAGAAAGCTTGATAAATTCGCTAAACTCCAACCACGCAGCGTTTTTTACTTCCATATTACCCCCTATTTGGTAGTCTCACTTCAATGCTTTTAGAATCTTGCTCAATTTGCACAACTTTTGCCGCCCTATCTGCAAGCAATTTTTCCGCTAAGTCCTTATCGCCAATAGCTAGAATCTGCACCGCCATATACGCAGCATTGAGCGCACCAGCCTTGCCCACAGCCATACAAGCCACCGGCATACCTCCGGGCATTTGCACAGTAGAGAGCAAAGCATCAAGCCCATCAAGCACTCCACCAGATAGCGGGACTCCTATGACAGGCTTTGTCGTTTGCGCACACACTGCCCCAGCCAAATGAGCCGCCATACCAGCCGCACAGATAAATACTTTTGCACCTTTGGATTCTGCCTGTTTGATATAATCTTTTGTCCTATCAGGGCTTCTATGCGCAGAGCTAATTAGCACTTCATACGGGATAGAAAACGACTCTAACGCCTGCAAACAATGTCGCATAATCTCATAATCACTCTTGCTACCCATAATCACGCTAACAAAATCCATCATTTCTCCTTATTGACAATTTACACACTCAATGCTTCTGTCTAGCACTTCCTCTGCCTCTGGGCTTTGAGAACGGAGATAGTATGTAGATTTTAGTCCAAGCTTCCAAGCAAGTGAATAGATCTCGTGTAGCATCTTACCACTGACACTAACATCTTTTAACTTGATAAAGATATTTGTGCTTTGCCCTTGGTCAATCCATTTTTGCCGCACTGCAGCAGCTTTGATAATATCACGCTGATCCAAATCATACGCATTCTTATAATACTCCCAAGTATCTAGTGTGAGTCTTGGCGCAACCACAGGAATAAGCCCACTTAGATTTTCTTCAGACCATTTTTTGCGATAAATTGGCTCAATGGTTTGTGTCGTCCCCACAAGAATGCTAATAGAGCTAGTAGGAGCAATTGCCATAAGATAGCCATTGCGCATACCATTTGTGCGCACAATCTCTCGTAGATTCTGCCAATCACAACTCAAGCTAAAAAGCCCCCCTCTATCCACAAGCTTTAAGGCTTCTTTGTTTGCCAAATCGATGGGGAATATCCCCTTACTCCAATTTGATCCTTCAAACTGCGGGTAGCTACCACGCTCTTTGGCAAGATTGGAGCTAGCTAAAATAGCGTTATAGCTTATCATTTCCATAAGCTCATCAATTTTACACAAATGTTCTTGTGAACCCCAATGTATCTTCTCTGTAGCAAGCAATTCTGCTTCGCCCATTACACCAAGCCCCACGGCTCGATTGAGTAAGTTTGTCGTTTTGACTTTGCGATTAGGATAGAAGTTTAGATCAATCACATTATCAAGCATTCTAATGGCTATGGGCACCACGCGCTCAATGTCTTCTTTCGTGTGGATTCTGCTAAGGTTAATGCTTGCAAGATTGCAGACTGCTGTCAGCCCACCTTCTTGGATTTTTTGAGTAATGAATATTTTTTTACCATTGATAGAATCTAGACTTGTTAGCTTATTTGCCTTTTTAGTCAGCCCAACATCGGTGGTGATCATATCGCTTTCTTCAAATATTTCCTTATTGCCATCTTCAAATTCTATTTCTATTTTATAATGGCTTGGCGCGGTATTTTGGAATATCTCTGTGCAGAGATTTGAGCTGCGGATAATGCCAGCGTGTTTATTGGGGTTTGCGCGATTGGCGTTATCTTTGAAGCATAAAAATGGCAAGCCCGTTTCAAAATAATTGACTAAAATCTTTTTCCATAGATCTTTTGCTCTAATTTCTTCTTTAATGATACTTGAGTCATTTTCTAGCTCGATATAACGCTTTTCAAACTCTTCTCCATACAGTTCCGTAAGCTCTGGACATTGATAGGGATCAAACAATGTCCAGAGTCTATCTTCTGCCACACGCTTCATAAACAAATCCGGAATCCACAATGCCGGAAATAGATCGTGTGTGCGCCTGCGCTCTTCGCCAGAATTTTTACGCAAATCAATAAAATCCGTTACATCAAAATGCCAAATCTCCAAATAAGTAGCAATAGCACCCTTACGCGTGCCAAGCTGATCTACGGCGATGGCTACATCATTGGTGATCTTTAAAAATGGCACGACACCACCCGCAGCACGCTTATGTCCATCGATAAAACTTCCAAGTCCCCTTACCTTGGAGTAGTCCCAGCCGATACCACCACCATACTTACTAAGCAACGCCATTTCTTTATATGCATCAAAAATACCTTCAATATTATCCGGCGTGCTTCCTATGAAGCAAGAGCTTAGTTGATGTCTTGGTGTGCGCGCATTGGCTAAAGTTGGGGTCGCACAGACAACTTCAAATTTTGAAATTAAATCATAAAACTTAATCGCCCATTCATTTGGATTTTGTTCATTTTGTGCTAGAAACATTGCAATCGCCATAAACATATGCTGTGGTAGCTCGATAGGCTCGCCACCTGCATCTTTGATCAAATAGCGATCATATAGTGTTTTAATCCCAAGATAATTAAATTGCAAATCACGCTCTGGCGCAATGTGGGAGTTAAGCAAATCCAAATCAAACTTTTCCTTTAATCCTATGACAACTCGCCCTGCCTTTTCAGCTTTTTCAAAATACTCTCGCAAGCTTTTATAGCCAGTGAATCTACTCACGCGATGATATAAATCATAGAGAAACAATCGCGCCGCGACAAATGTCCAATTTGGCGCATCAATGTCGATTTTATCGACTGCTGCTTTGATGAGAGCTTGCTGGATTTCTTTAGTCGTAATACCATCTTTAAAGTGTAGTTTTGCATCAAGCTCCAAGTCACTTTGACTCACGCCACTTAAACCCGCAATAGCACTTGCGGTGTATTTTTGGATCTTGCGTATATCAAGTGTTTCTATGCGCCCACTTCTTTTTACTACCTTTATACCTGTCATTGCCATTGTATATCTCCCTATATGTATTGCACAAATTCATTCATACTAATGCGTGGGGCTGGTCTTTTAGGTGCTTCTAACCGATAGCCAAAAGTCATAATCAACGCCACTTGATAATCAAATGTATCAAGAGCTAAAAACTTCTCAACATTGTCTTTCTCAAACCCTTCTATTGCACAGGAATCCACGCCCAAATACGCCGCGCAATTCATCATAGAGCTTGCTGTTATATACGCTTGCCTAGCACTCCATTGAAAAATACTTTGGCTATCTATATAACCATTAGCCTGCAAAAAGCCCTTATATCGCTCATCTTTATATGCCTTAATACGATCGATATTGATACCTTTACGCATAAAACTCCACATTGCATAATTACTATCGCTCTGCATATCTGCAATTTTAGAAAGATATATCACAAGCTCGCTGGCTTGGGTGATTTGATCTTGATTCCAGCACAAAGCCTTTAGTTGCTCTTTTTTTTTCTTATCTCTTACTACTAGCAATCGCGTAGGCTCCATACCAAAAGAGCTTGGCGAAAGTCTGCCAGATTCTAGGATTGCCTCAAACACATCAGCTGGGATCGACCTTGTCTCATCAAATTTCTTACAAGCGTGCCGAAAACGCATCGCTTGGATAAAACCATTATCCATTCTCACTCCTTTGCAATGGTATCAATAATGCGTGCTATTTCTTGCTGGCAGCCCGCTTGCGCAAATTTGGCTCAAGGATCTTTTTGCGAATGCGGACATTACTTGGCGTAACCTCTAAAATCTCATCTTCTTCTATCCACTCTAGCGCGCGCTCCAAGGTAAGATCTCGTGGGGGCACAAGCTTAATGGCATCATCACTCCCACTTGCGCGCATATTTGTCAAATGTTTTGCCTTAATGGGATTGACATCTAAATCATTATCGCGACTATGCTCGCCTATTACCATTCCCACATACACTTTGGTCTGTGGTGTGATAAACAACACACCTCTTTCTTGGATATTAAAGAGCGAAAAGCCTGTCGCTTCACCATTTTCCATAGAAATAAGCGCACCATTTTTACGAGATTCTACATTGCCACTAAATGGACGAAATTCCAAAAAGCTATGATTCATAATCCCCTCGCCTTTCGTATCAGTCAAAAACTCGCTACGATAGCCTATAAGCCCTCTTGCTGGGATTTCAAACTCTAGCCTCGTGTAGCCATCTCCCATAGGATTCATCGCTTTCATTTCAGCCTTACGCTTGCCAAGTCGCTCGATAATCGCCCCACTAAAATCCTGTGGCGTATCAATGACAAGATGCTCAAAAGGCTCGCATTTAGCCCCACCGATTTCTTTAATGATAACTTCTGGTCGCGAGATGCTAAACTCAAACCCTTCACGCCGTAGATTCTCGGCTAAAATCGTGATTTGCAGCTCACCTCTACCACTCACGCGAAATTTCCCTTCTCCCATTTCTTCACAGCGCATAGCGATATTAGTCTGCATTTCTTTAAGTAATCTATCTTTTAGTTTATTTGCCGTTACATGCTTGCCCTCTAAGCCTGCTAACGGACTATCATTGACCGCAAAATACACACTCATTGTAGGCTCTTCTAAGTGCATAGGATCTAGTGGCATAGGATTGTTTGGATCAACGATAGAATCCCCCACATCAATGGCATTAAACCCAGCAATAGCTACAATATCTCCTGCTTCAGCAGATTCTATCTCTGTGCGCGCTAATCCCATAAAGCCAATGAGCTTTGTGATACGCCCTGTCTCTTTCTCACCATCACTTTTGGCAAGCATTACACTCTCATTCTTTTTCACACGCCCATTAAACACCCGCGCAATGCCAATTTTCCCTACATAATTATCATAATCAAGAGTGAATATTTGCATTTGCAAGGCATTTTCTACGCTACCACTAGGAGCAGGGACATACTTTAAAATCGTTTCAAACAATGGCTCTAGGTTCTCCTTAGGGTCATTAAGGTCTTTTATCGCATAGCCATCACGCGCAGCAGCATACACCACCGGGAAATCCAGCTGCTCATCGCTAGCACCCATAGCAACAAAAAGATCAAAGACTTCATCAACAACTCTATCAGGCTCTGCGGCGGGCTTGTCGATTTTATTTACCACGACAATGGGGCGGATCCCAAAACTTAAAGCCTTTTTGACGACAAACTTTGTCTGTGGCATAACGCCTTCTTGTGCATCTACAAGCAACAAGACACCATCAACCATTTTTAGCACTCGCTCCACCTCTCCGCCAAAATCTGCGTGCCCGGGCGTGTCTATAATATTGATCTTAGTATCTTTGTAGGTAATTGCTGTATTTTTAGAGAGTATCGTGATCCCACGCTCTCTTTCTAAATCGTTAGAATCCATTACGCGCTCATCGACTTTCTCGCGCTCTCCAAAAGTGCCAGACTGGCTCAAAAGCCCATCAACTAATGTCGTTTTGCCGTGATCTACGTGTGCTATTACTGCGATATTTCGTATATTTTGCATTGATAAACTCTCTAGTGGGATTGGGAGCGGGATTGTAGCATACATTTATTGAAATTTATAATATAAAACGCGACATAAATCTAGAGAGAATCCACATAAAAATCTTGCTATAATGCCCAAAATAGGAGTATCTAGCACACCAATCACACGCAAGGATACAAATGCGACTATGGGTATTATTTTGCACAAAGCACTTTGCTTGCATAATGGCATTGTGTATCTGTCTTGGCTGCTTTACAGGATGTGCCACAGATGTCGCCACATTAGAGCATTTTAGTAGAATCTATTACCACCACTCTGCCGACAAAGCACATAAGTTTGCACAAAAAAAGGCTAAAAACAATGATCTTTTATGGCTTATACAAGCAGGGATAAGTGGCTTTACTACCCAAAACGCCGATACCTTATCACTCCTAGATCAAAGCGAAAATAGACTTTTGGCATTTGAGCAAGAAGGACTGCTTGCTTCCACACTCTCTCAAGTGGGATCCACCCTTGTAAATGACAATGCAAGAGAGTATCGTGGTAATATATATGAGAGTATATTTGTCAATTACTATAAAGCTCTAGCCTATCTTGCACAGGGCGATCAAGCCCGTGCTAGAGTGGAGTTTAATCGCGCCAATGACCGCCAAAGAAGAGCCAAAGAATATTACACTAGCCAAATATCTAAAGCTCTAGCCCAAGAACAAAGTCGCTACAACCAAAGCAGTGCCAATGGCATTATCGATCAATCCAAATCCACCCGAGAAATCGATAGTATTCTCACGCAATATTATGGGAATCTCAAGCAATTTAGCGCGTTTGAAAACTTCATCAACCCAAGCGTGTCTTATCTCTCTGGATTAGTATTTTTGCTCTCTGGGGATTCTAAGGGGTTAGACTATCTTAAAGAATCTTATGGGATCACACGCTCGCCAACTATCGCTAATGACTTGCAGCATTTTCTTACGCGCAACAAGCAGGCTTATACTTGGATTATCCTTGAAGAAGGTAGGCAGGCAAGAAAAAGCGAATTGCGCATATCACTGCCATTTTACACGACTCAAGGGCTTTTTCACTTTGGCTTAGCATTGCCGCAGCTAGAATCTATCCCAAGCTATGCACAAGAGTATAGACTAGATTCTACAAAGACATTTGAAGTGCTAGCAGAAGTGGATTCTATCATCGCCACTGAGTTTGATAAACAGCTTAAAGCCATAAGCACGCGCGCACTTGTCTCAAGTAGCATTAAGCTTGCTATGCAAGTGGGCGTATCTAGCGCACTTGATCAGGTTGATCCACTGCTAGGGCTACTAGGCTCTGTGCTTGGCTCTACCTACTCTATGGCAACAACAAGTGCGGACTTACGCATAACAAGTGTGCTGCCTAAGCGAATATTGCTAAACAAAATCCCCCACCGACATCCACAAACCATCCAGCTAACAGCCCAAAACACCCCCATAGCGACACTGACACTAAAGCAATGCGATAAAGCCACGCAAGATTCTAGCAAGACAAAAATCAAGCCAAATAAGCCTAACCACATCGAATTATGTCTAGGACATAATTCGATCATCTATGTGCGCGATACACCAGCTAAAGCCTATATGCAAGCTATCTATAAACAAGTCAAATAGACTTTGGGATATGCCTACTTGACTTGCTACTCGATTTTATTTTCCAAAACAGATAAATCATTAAACCTTGTTGCCGTGCTAGGATCACCATAGTAAGGATCTCCTTGAAATCCACACCCCTGCATAAGGAGCATAAGAAAATATGCTACAATCAACCTATGAAAACCATTCATCAAGTCATCACCTCTTTTTTTGCTAACAACAGCACGCTTGCTAGTCGTCTGCACTCTAGGGAGAATCTAGAGAAGCTTAAATATGTCTTGCCAGCTGATATGCAAAAAGGACTTCTAGCGATCTCCTACAATCCACCTAAACTGCTCTTTTGCTTCAATCACCCAAGCCACGCCTATAACTTTAATCATTATAAAAAAAAAGACATTATGTATTGTTTAAAATCCTATCCTGATACTTTTAAAGCCTTTTTAGCAAGCATTGAAGAGACATCAATGCAAAACTTTATGCAAAATGTCCAAATCTCTGGCTATGTGCCTAGACATATTCTTCAGCACCCCACTTCTCAAAAACCCATAGCAAGCCACTTTGATGAGCCAGCAAATGGTGTGTTTATCAATCACGCCACAGACCCGCATTTGCACGCGCGTTTTGAAGAAATTAGACAATTAATTTTGCGCAACAACGCAAAGAGTAAGCACGACTAGAGTGATGATAGATTTTGCCAAAGCTTACGAGGAGAAAAACAAGGGCTTTAGCATATTTCCGCGCTCAAATACCCCCAAACAAGATAGGCTGCTCCTATATGGCGCGCCCAAATGTGGCAAGAGCGCATTAGCCCTTGATCTAGCGCGTAGCTACAAGCACCAGATTCTAGTAGATTGTGCGGATTTGCGCCTACATAAAGAAAGAGCGCAAGCCTCCCTGCTAAAGCTATTTTTAGAGAAAAAATTTGGTGTGCTAATTATTGACAACTATCTCCCAGAGATCACAATCCCAAGCCACCCAAATATTATCCTAATCACTACAAAAATCACCCATATATCAGAATCTATCCGTGCAAGCTTTCATACTCATTGTGTGCGGGCTTTGAGCTTTGAGGAGTATGTATCTTTTAGCAAAGGTAATCGCCTAGAATCCATATTTGCCAGCTTTCTCAAAGAAGGCAATCTCCCAGAAATCGCCCTAATGCCAGAACATAAGCGTATCCAAAGGATACAAGAAATCACCCTGCTCTATGCCAAGCAAGACACAAGTATTCTGGCATTTTTGCTCCACTATCAAGCAAAGCCATTTAAGACACACAATGCATTTTGCCTACTTAAACAGCAGCAAAAAATCTCCAAAGACAAAATATATGCCTTTGTGCAAACTCTCTTAGATGACCAAGTGGTCTTCACGCTCACACACAAAAATGGCAAAGAATCCAAGCTCTACTTCTATAACTTCGCCCTACCCTATGCGATCTCCCCCACGCCAAGCTTCCAAGCGATTTTTGAAAATATGATCGCCTGTGAGCTCTTACACAAATCTTTAGCAATAACCTATGATGATACTTGTGATTTTATCTTGCAAGGCACAGCACTCTTTGCCACGCCTTTTCCCAATCAAGCCCTAATAGAATCTAAACTCTCCAAAGCAGGGGCAATGTATAAAGAGTGTATATTTATCAGCATAGATACTGCCATCCCCCAAACCACCTCGCATTTAGGCACATATCGCGCTATGAGTTTTATTGATTTTGGATTAGATTATCTTTGTGGCTATAAATAATAGTCGCTATAAATTTACTTCATCGTTGTAAGATTTATGAAGTGCTTAAAGCCATTCACACCAACAACATTAAGGATAACTATGAAGCTAGCTACAAAACAAAACTTCGCTGAACTGATAAAATCTCAACTATGTATAGTAGAGATGAGCGCGCCTTGGTGTCTAGACTGCCGCAAAATCGAGCCTATAATGCAAACCTTAGAATCCAAATATCCACAAGTGGATTTTATCTTGCTTGATTTTGATGCAAGCCAAGATTTAAAGCAGGAGCTTGCCATACGCAGAATCCCTACTTTGATATTTTATAAAAATGGGCAAGAAGTCCTAGAGCGACTAGTTGAGCCAGATAGTTTGCATACCATAGAGCAAATGATCCAAGCCTTGTTGCAAGCATAGAGCAATATTTCATAAGTATTTTGGACTTTTTTAGATAAAATGCCGATTTTTTAAAGCAAATTCCTCCCATTAGACTAGATTCTCTTGTTTGCTTATATCTTGCCGGCGTGGGGCTGGCGTAGCAGATCTTAGAGATTTAAGACTAGTATTTTAAGGTTATATTATGAGTAGAAATTTCTTTTTAGGTATAGGGATCGCATTTTTTAGTGTGTTTCTTGCTTTTGGAAGTCTCACAGCACTTGCCAAAGATGACTCACCGCAAAAAGTAGATACAAAAAAGCAGCGAGCGCAAGCTTATGATAGGCTTGCGCAAGCCATTGCTACGATAGAATCTTACTATGTTGATGATGTGCCTATTGATAGCTTGATCAACAAAGCCATCGATGGGCTTATCGCTAATCTTGATGCCCATAGCGAATATCTTAGCGAGAAAAAATACAAAGAGCTAAAAACTCAAACCGAAGGCGAGTTTGGTGGGCTTGGGATTACCGTTGGGCTAAAAGATGGTGCGCTTACCATCATCGCGCCTTTAGAAGGCACTCCGGCACACAAAGCTGGGCTAAAAAGTGGCGATGTGATCTTAAAAATTGAAGACCAAAGCACCATTGGTATGAGTATCGATGATGCAGTCAATCTTATGCGTGGAAAGCCAAAAACACAAATCACCATAACCGTTGTGCGCAAAGGCGAGAGTAAGCCTCTAGTCTTTACCTTAATGCGCGATATAATCAAAGTAAAATCAGTCTATGCCAAGACTATTGATAATACGCCTTATCTCTATGTGCGGGTTAATTCCTTTGACAAAAATGTCGCCCAAAGCGTCAAGCAAGCACTAAAAGAACATAATGGGATAAAAGGACTTGTGCTTGATTTGCGTAATAATCCGGGAGGATTGCTAGACCAAGCGGTTGATTTATCTAATCTCTTTATCAAAAGCGGCGTGATCGTCTCCCAAAAAGGCAAAATCAAAGAAGAAAACATCATCTACAATGCAAATGGCAAAGCCCCTTATAGCAAGCTCCCTATTGTCGTGCTTGTCAATGGCGGGACAGCAAGTGCTAGCGAGATTGTCTCTGGTGCATTGCAAGATCATCATCGTGCAATCATCATAGGAGAAGAAACCTTTGGCAAAGGCAGTGTGCAAATCGTGATTCCAATCAATGCTACTGAAGCGATCAAGCTCACTACAGCTAAATACTATCTCCCAAGCGGGCGCACGATACAAGCCGTAGGCGTGAAGCCTGATATTGTCGTATATCCAGGCGTTGTGCCACAAAGCGAAGGGGGATTTGAGATTAAAGAAGCAGACTTGCGCAATCACTTACAAAACGAATTGCAAAAACTTGATAATACTGAGTCAAAATCCGATGAAAAATCATCGCCTGAAAATCAAAAGAACATTACAAATGCGGATATTTCTAATGATATTCAGCTCAAATCCGCCATTGATGCGCTAAGGGCGTGGGGGATATTAGATTCTGCAAAGACACAAGACAAGCCCAAAAAGTAGCCCACCACACACCAAAGGAGAATCTATGCTAACACAACAAGCACTGCTTTATGAAGGCAAGGGTAAAAAACTCTTTGCCACAGAAAATCCCAATGAAGTCATCGCAGAGTTTAAAGATGATCTTACTGCATTTAATGCACAAAAACGCAGTAGTGAAGATGGCAAAGGTGCGCTAAATTGCCTAATTAGTAGCATACTCTTTAACCTACTTGCGCAAAAAGGTATAAAAAGCCACTTTATCCAATCTCTTAGCTCCACAACAATGCTCTGCCAAAAAGTGCAGATAATCCCCATTGAAGTTGTCGTGCGCAATATCGCCACAGGCTCCTTGAGCAAGAGACTAGGCATAGAAGATGGATTAGTGCTGCCCTTTACACTTGTGGAGTTTTACTATAAAGATGATGCGCTAAATGACCCAATCATCAACGATGAGCATTGCAAGATTTTAGGCATTGTTGATGATGAAAACGACCTAAGCTTCTTGCGCGATCAAGCGCGTAAAATCAACGCGATCTTGCGAGATTTCTTCGATCAAAGGGGCTTAAAGCTTGTGGATTTTAAGCTTGAATTTGGCAGAAATGCACAAGGTGAAATTATCCTAGCTGATGAAATATCTCCAGATAGCTGTCGGCTTTGGGATAAGCAGACAAACCAAAAGCTTGATAAAGATCGCTTTAGGCAGGATTTAGGAGATCTAAAAGGTGCGTATGAAGAAGTGCTAAGACGCATACAAAACAATTTTTCATAATTCAAGCAATAGTTTCAAGGAAAGACAATGCAAGCAAAAGTTACAATATCCCTAAAAAATGGTGTCCTAGACCCACAGGCAAAAGCTATCCATCACGCCATAGAATCACTTGGATTCCCACAAGTAGCGCAAGTCGTGGTAAAAAAGCAAATCATCTTAGAATTCGCACAAAATCAACATTGCGAGCAAATCGCACAGCAAATCGCCAAAGATCTGCTTGCTAATCCTGTGATAGAAGAGTATGAGGTGCAAATCCTTGATAGCACAAACACATCTCAAGCATAAGGACCCACTATGGTAAGTATCGTGCGTTTTGCTGGGACAAATTGTGAGTTTGATATGCACTATATCTATGAAAAGCTCTTGCGCATTCCAAGTGCCATCATCTGGCACAAAGACACATCTTTGCCTAAAGACACAAAGCTTGTCATCTTAGCCGGAGGCTTTAGCTATGGAGATTACTTGCGCAGTGGGGCGATCGCGCGGTTTGCACCGATAATGAAAGCTATTAAAGCATTTGGTGAAAATGGCGGGCGGATTCTGGGTATTTGCAATGGCTTTCAAATCCTAACCGAAGCCAAGCTTCTGCCCGGCGCACTTATGCGCAATCACAATCTCCACTTCATCTCTAAAACAACCCCTTTACGCATAGCAAACACAGACAATGCTTTCTTGCGCCCACATAAGCAAGATGACCTCATCGCTCTTCCTATCGCACACGCTGATGGGCGATACCATATCGATGAAGACAGCCTAGGACAAATGCAAGAATCTGGGCAGATTCTCTTGCGCTATGTGGATAATCTCAATGGCTCTGTGGATTCTATCGCGGGCATTTGCAATAAGGACAAAAATATTTTCGGGCTTATGCCCCACCCAGAGAGAGCGTGTGAAAAAATGCTATACAAACGCGCTAGATATGCTGACATTCGCCATAGCTACAGCACGCAGATCCCCCCAAAGCCAACGCAAAATGCACAAGGCATAGCAATGCTAGAATCCATCTATAAGGGCTAGAATGTTACGCATATATCTTGCACCTGCACTCTCACTGCTATTGCTATGCACTCTTTATGCAGAGCCTACTTTAGATTCTAATATCATAGAATCTAATCTCCTAGAGTCATTTGCAGATTCTAGCGAGCCTAGCACGCAAGAAGCCTTTATCCGCCCTAACAACAGCACAGAGCAGATTCTCCACTTGCAAAATATCACACCAGAATCCACTTTAAGCTCTACGCTTTATGTCGGGCAGAGGATCCCTATCACCTATCGCGTGCTGTTTTTCAATAATGCCTCGTTAAATCAAAGCTCTTTCAAAGAAAAAACCTCGACCAATGCCATAGCCTTAGAGAATCCAAATCAAGCGTGGCAAGAAGTTGAGCTAGATTCTAGCACGGCACAAAGCTTACAAAAAACCTATGAGATCACCTATCTTTTCAAAATCAAATCCCAAAATGCCAAAATCCCAGCTTTTGAAGTCTCTGCAATCGCAAGCGATGGATCATATATTGATGTGGCTACAAGCGATCCTATCGTGCTTAATGCTACGGATTTGTATCAAAACAAAAACTACGCCGGTGTCGTGGGAGAAGACTTGCGCCTAGGGATTTATAAAGCCAAGTCCTATGATGATCAAGGCAATCTTATCGCCTTTGAACTCATCGCCAAAAATGCAAATCTAGAGGACTTCAAGATCCCAGAAATCGACAAACAGGGTATTGAGCGATCAAGCTTTGGTCCTCTAGAATCTAAAGCGATTTTTTATGCAGTCGTGCCAAAAAGTATGCAGCATCTCTTATTTGAATACTTCTCCACCCAAACAAACCGCTTCGAGCAAATCCGCATCCCCATCGTGCCTACTGCTGATGGCGTAACGACACAAGAGAACCTAAAGCCTAAAAACACTTATCTAATGTATTGGGCATTGTTTATCGGTGGGGTTGCCATTAGCTGCTTTGTCTTAGCCTTTTTCTCCAAACGCTTGCGTAAGATATGGCTCGCACTTGGTGTGATTATAGCGATATATCTACTCTACTATCTCTTCTATACCAAAACCGCCACTTTGCAAGCCCAGACGAATATTTGGATTCTACCTACACATAACTCCACTTTGCTTGAGACTACAAGCGAGGCTATGCGTATTAAAATCATTGGCGAGCACGGCGAGTATTATAAAATCATCACACCCAAAGAAGCCATAGGCTGGATAAGGAAAGATGATGCGCACTAGAATCAAGGGCATATACGAAGTTGTCTTAATCGGCATTGGACTGGCGATTATTATTTGCTTTATTTACTTAAATCGCAAGACCAACAACGCACGCAATGCTAGAAAATCTTGCTATCGATTCTTCACCTACGCAAATATCACGCTTGAGCAGCTAGGCGATTTTGATAAAGAAGCCGAGCTAATTATTATGAATCACCAAAGTGTCGCGGATATTTTATGCCTTGAAGCCTACCACCCGCGCAATATCTGCTGGGTTGCCAAAAAGCAATTGGGCGAGATTCCATTTTATGGCTATGCACTCACAGGACCGGAAATGATCCTTATTGACAGAGATGATAAGCGCGGGCTTGTCGCACTGCTACAAGCGATCAAGCAAAAGCTCGCCCAAAATCGCCCCATTGTAATCTTCCCCGAAGGCACGCGCAGCAAGGGCAAAGAGCGTTTCTTATCCTTTAAGCCCGGCGCAAAAATCATCGCAGAAAAATTCAAGCTAAAAATCCAGCCCATCGTGCTTATCAACACGCGCAAAATCTACAATTCATCTCCCATTGAAGCCACGAGCAATGTCGCTAGGATGGTGCTGCTTAAGCCATTTTATATCAATGAGCACCCAAGCAAACAAGTTTTTTACCACAATATAGACTCCTACAATAACGCCAAAGCTGGTGCGAAGAAAAGCAAAGGACTATATCCAATCTATGACCCACACTCTAGCTACTTCATCTCGCAGCAAGATTCTACCCAAAGCCAAGACTCCATTGAGCCACTAGAATCGTGGTATGAAGAGCTGCAGCAATGTATGCAAGAGGTCTATATCCAGCATTATCACGAGCTTAACAAGCAATCATAAGGCACGCTATGGAAAATGATCAAAAAAACCTTGTGTGCTTTGAAGATAGGGAAGAAGCGTTTTTAAAGCTTTATGATGAGCTTATCAATCACCATCTTGCCCACGATAATAGCATTGTGCTATCTACAAGCTTTGCGGGACTATTTTTAGCCGATAGGCTTGCTAGCAAGCTGGATTCTGGGCTTGATATGCTTTTTTGCGCACCTGTTATTGCTCCTGCTAATAATGAATGTGAGATTGCAACAGTGAGTGAAAATATGGATTTAATCATCAATGAGCCACTGATTGATTCTTTTGGTATTTCGCTTGATTATGTCTATGGAGAAGCCAAAAGGGCTTATGAGGAGATCATTCTCCCTAGAATCTATAAATTCCGCAAGGGTGCGACCTTGAGCGAGCTAGGGCAAAAAAATGTCTTCTTAATCGATCAAGGTGTAGAGACAGGCATCACAATGGATCTAGCCATCAAAACTTGTATCCAAAAAAAGGCAAAAAGCATCTATGTCTTAAGCCCTACTATACCCTATGATATTGCTACAATTTTATCCCGCACAAGTGATGCGCTAGTGGCTGTCTATAAGCCTAGATACTTTGTCTCCACAAGCCACTACTACAAAAGCCTAGACCCCATAAGCGAAGAAGAAGCCCTAACTATTATGGATAAATACATCGCCAAACCAAACCTCATACAAAAAGGATCATAATGCACCAAATTGACTTGGCATTAACAAATCTCACCGAACAATACAAGCTTGATTATGTCGCTAGGCAAGCGTGTGGAAGCGTGTGGTATCGCTCTGGTGGGACAATCTTGCTCGCAAGTGTCGCTGTCGATGAGATACCTACTGATGATGATTTTCTCCCACTTGTTGTGCAATATATCCACAAATCCTATGCTGTGCGCAAGATCCCGGGCGGATTTATCAAGCGAGAAGGCAAGCCCAGTGAGTTTGAGACACTCACCTCGCGCATTATTGATCGCACCTTGCGCCCACTTTTTCCCGTAGGCTATCGCTACCCCACGCAAATCACAATCCTTGTGCTAAGCTATGATGGCATAAGTGATTTGCAAGTATGCGCCTTGCACGCTGCAGCAAATGCCCTACTCCTTAGCTCGCTGGATTTTATCCCACCTGTGAGTAGCGTGCGTATCGGTAAGGTCCAAGGCAGCTTTGTAATCAATCACGACAAACAAGCAATGCTAGAATCCAGTCTTGATCTCTATGTAGCTGGGAGCAAGGGGGATATTTTGATGATAGAGATGAAAGGAAGCGATGAGAGCTTGACAGAAGATGAGCTAATGGCTGCCATAGCACTAGCCAAGCAGACAATCCAAGCAGATTGCACACAATATGAAGCAAAACTTATCCCCCATAAATCTAGCCCAAAGCCACTGCCACTAGCACTTACCAAAACCCACCCACATATTTATGAGCATATTGCTACACATTATAGCAATGATGTGCGCCAAGCCATTACGCAAATGAGCAAGAGTGAGCGCAATAGCGAGCTAGAATCTCTAGCTAAAGATATTTATGCCAAAAACCCCATTTGGGAGCTAGAATCCATCTATGATATGCTCGGGCTGTATAAAAAACACCAAGTGCGTGCGATGATCTTGCAAGAACATAGACGCGCTGATGGCAGAGGTCTAGAAGAAGTTCGCCCAATTAGCATAGAGACAAATGTCTTGCCTTGTGCGCATTCTAGCGCGCTTTTTACTAGAGGGCAGACACAAGCTCTGGTAGTTTGCACGCTAGGCAGTGAAAACGATGCGCAAATACAAGAAGACCTTAGCGGTGGGGGCAAGGAGCGATTTATGTTCCACTACAATTTTCCGGGCTTTAGTGTGGGAGAGGCAAGTATGATAGGAGGTGTGGGGCGCAGAGAGTTAGGGCACGGCAATCTTGCCAAAAAAGCCCTAGAATCCAATATCCCACCCACCAAACACACAATCCGCCTAGTCTCTGAAATCCTAGAATCCAACGGCTCAAGCTCTATGGCAAGTGTGTGCGGCGGCTCTCTTGCCTTACGCGCGTGTGGCTTAGATAATCCCCTTGTCGCAGGCGTAGCAATGGGGCTTGTGATTGATGGCAAGCAATATGCTGTGCTTACGGATATTATGGGACTAGAAGATCACGATGGCGATATGGACTTTAAAATCGCAGGCACCAAGCACGCCATCACTGCTATGCAAATGGATATTAAGCTAGGGGGTATTAGCCCAGATATTTTACACGATGCACTCCACCAAGCAAAACGCGCTAGAATCCACATTTTAGAGCAAATGGAGCAAGCCGCACAAGCCATTATCCCCCATACACATTTGCTCCCCAAAAGCGAGTATCTCTCTATCCCTAGCCATAAGATCCCAGATATTATTGGGCAGGGTGGCAAGGTGATCAAAGATATTATCGAGCGGTTTAAGGTTAGCATTGATATTGAACGAGAAAATGAAAGGATCTGTATCCAAGCAGATTGTGCGCAAAATCTCCAAAATGCCAAAGCATTTATTACCCAGCTTGTTAGCCCAAATGCGCATTATGAAATTGGCGAAGAAGTTGATGGCACCATTAAGCGTATTATGGATTTTGGCGTGTTTATCTCCCTACCTAGAGGCAACGATGGGCTTTTGCATATTAGTAAAATCCCGCAAACTATGCAGCCTTTGGGGCAGTTTTTCCGCGAAGGAGATATTATACGCTGCGCCATAGCTGGGAATCCAAAAGGCAAGATAGAGCTTATTTTGTGCTAGTTTTTAGCTAGTTTTTAGCTAGTTTCTGCGATAATAAATTCCTATTTGACCGCGCGAGTAGGGGACAGATCCGAAAGGTGGCAAAAATTTTTAAGGAGAAACAATGAAAGCTTTACTTGTTTTGTGTTTTGGTTTTGTAGCGTTTGCATTCGCTGGTGAGAGTGTGTTTAGCGGTAGTGATCTATCACTTTTACTTGCTCTTTCTGTAGCTGGTGGTGTTATTGGTCTTGGTATTGCTGCACTTGGTGGAGCAATCGGTATGGGAAATGCAGCAGCAGCTACAATTTCTGGGACCGCGAGAAATCCGGGTATTGGCGGCAAGCTTCTTGGGACAATGTTTATCGCACTAGCACTTATTGAAGCGCAAGTTATCTATACGCTTGTTTTTGCGATCATTGCAATCTATGGGAATCCATTCCTACCAGAATCTAAAATGATCGTTGAAGCATTCAAAGCTCTTTTAGGCTAATTTCCCCTGCTTATGCAGGGTATGCGCTGGTGGTGGAATTGGTAGACACACCATCTTGAGGGGGTGGCGGGGCGACCCGTGCGAGTTCAAGTCTCGCTCAGCGCACCATTCACAAAATGCCGAAGTGGTGAAACTGGTAGACGCGCTAGACTCAAAATCTAGTAAGGGCGACCTTGTGTCGGTTCGAGTCCGACCTTCGGCACCATAGATGTTTTACACTTATTTCTACAATATAAATCTATCAAAGATTGCTTATGCAGGCTTTATGCAACCCCATCTTACACAATGGCAAATTTCTGCTTGGATTTTCTGGCGGAGCAGATTCTGTCGCACTATTTTTTTATCTACTTGAAAAGCATATTGATTTTGACATTGCTATTGTGGATTATGGCGTGCGCACACAAAGCAAAGAAGAGACCGCCTATGCCAAAGAGCTTGCCACACTACACGATAAACAATGCTTTCAAACTAAAGCCCCTGTTTTTTCTAGTAATTTTGAAGCACAAGCACGACAATTTCGCTACAAGTTTTTTAGCACGCTAATTGCTAAATACAGCTACTCCGGGCTTTTGCTAGCGCATAATTTCAACGATCGTATTGAATGGTTACTACTACGACTTGGCAAGGGCAGCGGTATCGCTGGGCTACTTGGCTTTGAAGAGATTGCTTGGTATTATCCACAAAGCACACAAGAAACCCCAAAATCCACGCCCTACCCCATTATCCGTCCATTACTTTGGTGCTATAAGCAAGATATTCTCAACTACTGCACAAGCAGGGGGTTAAAGTTTTTTGTAGATAGCACAAACACCAACCCAGCCTATGAGCGCAACTTTATCCGCACACATTTTGCCACCGAGCTAATCCAGCGTTACGGCAAGGGATTGCAGCAAAGCTTAAAAATCCTTAGCAAAGAAAAAGATTCTCTCTATCAAGGTGGATTCTTCCTTACTAAGCATAGTTATTTTATCGGTATTTATGCTTTTGACACACACCAAGCAATCCACCATATCGCCAATGCGTTAAAGACACAGGGCTATGTGCTCTCAAGCAAACAGCGAGAAGAAATTATACGCACACATTTTTCTTGTGAGATTTATACAGCGAGCAAGCAGCGAGCAAGCCAGAATCCGCCTTTTACACATACCAAAGCCCAGCAAAAAGCTAGATTCTGCATAGAGCATTTTCCTAGCACGAGCTATCCCTTTGCTATTCTTATCACCAAATACACCAGTATCACCCTACCCAAACAAGTCAAAGACCAATTCCGCAAACTACATATCCCTAAAAGATTGCGTCCAAGCTTGTATGCTTATAGCCTGCAAGAGTCCCTATCGCTAGCACAATGCAAGGAGCGCATTGCCAATGCCTTCATAAGCCCTGTAACTTAGTGATCTCACAAGCA
Source organism: Helicobacter zhangjianzhongii (assembly GCF_030249855.1). Classification (NCBI taxonomy): domain Bacteria; kingdom Pseudomonadati; phylum Campylobacterota; class Epsilonproteobacteria; order Campylobacterales; family Helicobacteraceae; genus Helicobacter; species Helicobacter zhangjianzhongii. The sequence goes on along the minus strand of NZ_JANURN010000011.1, from coordinate 13,434 downwards.
ATTTGCTCTTTAAATACTCTTGCATAAGGTGCATTAGAATCTAGCTTGCTAGCAAAATCTTCTAATATCACCCCATACTCTTCACTCTGCAATTCTCCCTTTAATATCGCATACTTCAAATACAGCCAATAAGTATTTAGCACATCGCTTTGGCAATAATGATTGATCACATCAAGGGCTTTTTGCTTATAAAATAGCTCATACACATCACCACCACTCACATCATATTTCCCCACAATCCCAAGCATTTTACACACGCCATCAAGCGTGAGCGCACGCGTAGAGCCGAAATTCCCCAGAGAATCCAGCAAATCCGTATGCCAATATTCACTATATCTCGCGCGATAATTTTCCCATTTGCTTTTTGTCCGCGCGTAATTTTGCGCCTCAAAGAATCTAAACGCGCTGCAGTTATAGCGCATAGCCCTAAGCAGCAGCACAGGCATATCAAATCCCCTGCCATTAAAGCTCACAAGCCTAGGCTCTTTGGTATTTAAAAATTGCAAAAACTCCTCTATCAAGCACTGCTCTAGCTTATCAATCCCTGCTTCATCATAGACTAGATTCTCGCTAGCACTCTTGCCAAAGCTCCCCACCTTAGCAAACTTCCCATAATCATCACACACCACACTTGAAATCGCAATCACCCTATGCCAATAAAGCGGTAAAAATGTGCTACCACTCTTTTCTAATTGTGCATTAAAGGCATATGTGCAAATCTCCAAAGCACTCTTGCCATCCAAATTATATGCTTGTGCAATTTGTGCTACATCTGGGATTGTTTCTATGTCAAATACACAAATCATCTCTTACTCCTTATATAGACCTACTCCTTTGCCCCATAGGAAAACACCGGCACAGAGAAGTTATACCAAATCGCTAGAATCCTAATGATAAACCCACTCACAACAGCCACAATACTCGCCACCTCCAAATCCCACTCAAGCAAACTTAGTCCATAATAAATAAGCGAAGTAAGGATCGCTACTCCTGCATAAAATTCCTTACGAAATACAAGCGGCACAATCCCGCAAAATATATCGCGCAGCACACCGCCAAATACCGCAGTGATCACACCAGAGGTTACCACTAGCACGACTCCTAAGCCTTGCGCGCGCGCGATCTCTGCACCAATGACTGCAAATGTAACAAGCCCCAAAGCATCAAGCACCAAAAACAGCTTCTCTAGCCGAGCAATCACGCTTGGGATTAGTGTAGTAAGCAATGCCGCAGCACAAACAATGATAATATATTCTGGATGGGCTACCCAAGTAAGCGGATAATGATTAAAGAGTATATCGCGGACCGACCCTCCGCCAATAGCAGCCGCTAGAGCGATAAACAGCACGCCAATTAGATCCATCTTATACCGCCCAGCGATCAATGCCCCACTCATACCCTCTGCGGTAATCCCTATGATATATAGCACAAGCAAAAACATCTACCACGCTCCTGTAAAACGCAAAATATAGCAAAAATTTGCTAAAATCCACGCCAAATATTGCACCTAGGAGATCTAATGGATAAGCGATTGGTTGTTACGCGTTTTGCCCCATCACCCACAGGCTATTTGCATATTGGTGGGTTGCGCACAGCGTTATTTAACTATCTCTATGCACGCAAGCACGGAGGCAAATTTCTCATACGCATTGAAGACACAGATCTTGCTAGAAACTCCAAAGATGCTGCACGAGCGATCCTAGAATCTTTTGCGTGGGTGGGGCTAGAATGTGATGATGAAATCATCTATCAAAGCGAGCGATTCCCACTCTATGCCAGCTATGCTAAAAAACTTGTAGAAGAAGGCAAGGCTTATTACTGCTATATGAGCAAAGAAGAGCTAGAAGAGTTGCGAGAATCCCAACGCGCACAGGGCATAACGCCGCGCTATGACAATCGCTACCGAGATTTTACCGGCACGCCGCCAAGCGATCACACTCCTGTGATCCGCATAAAAGCCCCACTTGATGGTGAAATAGTCTTTGATGATGGGGTAAAAGGCAGAATCTGCGTGCAAGCAAAAGAGCTTGATGACTTCATCATTTTGCGCTCAGATGGCAGCCCGACTTATAACTTTGTCGTGGCAATCGATGATGCGCTAATGGGCGTAACTGATGTGATCCGAGGTGATGATCACACTAGCAACACACCAAAGCAGATTCTTATCTATCAAGCCCTAAACTTCTCTATTCCCAAGTTTTATCATATCCCTATGATTCTCAACCCCGATGGCAAAAAGCTTAGCAAGCGTGATGGGGCAATGGGCGTTATGGACTATAAGCTTATGGGCTATTTACCAGAAGCACTGCTGAATTTCCTTGTGCGACTTGGCTGGAGCTATGAGGATCAGGAGATATTTTCTCTCCAAGAAATGCGCGAGCTTTTTGATGCTAAAGACATCAATTCTTCTGCTAGCCGCTACAATCAAGAAAAATTTTTGTGGCTTAATCAACACTACATTAAAGCCTGTGATGATACAAGGCTAGAAGCCCTATTGCAAGAATTTGGCGCGAAGCTTGATGAATATGAAAAGCCGATAAAATCACTACTTTTTAGCGCATTAAAAGACAGGAGCAAAACTCTCGTAGAGTTTGCCGCCCAGCTTAAAGATATCCAAACCCCGCCAAAATCCTATGATGAAAAAATGCTACAAAAAGTGGATTCTAGTGCGCTGGGGGTTTTGGCAAAAATCATTGATGAAGAAGAATTTGCCCAATGCTTTTGCGCTCTTAATCCCAGCAAGCTAGAATCCTATCTCCACAACTACGCAGAATCCAGCTCTGTAAAAATCGGCAAGCTTATGCCAGCCTTGCGCCTAGCCCTACTTGGCAAAGGTGGTGGTATAGGCGTATGCGAAGCTTTGCTAATCATAGGGCAAGACCAGAGCATACAGCGCATACAGGCACTACTAGCACATTTATCATAATAGCTTTTGGGGTCTTGCAGAAGAGAGCTATCTCAAAACTGCTTGGATTCTAGTAAGATCACAGAGATTATACACACTTCTGCACTAGGGATTTAGGGGCTATTTTAGGGCTATTCTTGTGCGCTTAGGGCAAGCGATTGCGCGTGGGCGATCAAAGGATCAATGATAGAATCCAAATTACCAGAGAGCATTATTTCTTCTAAGCTATATAAAGTGGTGTTGATACGATGATCTGTCAGGCGATTTTGCGGGTAGTTGTAAGTGCGGATACGCTCACTTCTATCGCCACTGCCGACTTGATCTTTGCGCGCTTGGGAGTTTTGCGCCATCTGCTCGGCAAGCTGGGCTTCATAGATTCTAGCTTTTAGAATCTTCATCGCTTTGTCTTTGTTTTTATGCTGGGACTTTTCATCTTGCATAGATACGCTAATGCCTGTGGGGATATGCGTGATACGCACCGCAGAATCCGTGGTATTGACACATTGTCCGCCGTGCCCTCCTGCACGGAAGACTTCTATGCGTAAGTCATTTGGGTTAATGGTGATTTCTACATCATCGACTTCTGGCATAATCGCCACGGTGATAGCAGAAGTGTGGATTCTACCTTGAGATTCAGTTTGAGGGACACGCTGGACACGATGCGTGCCACCCTCAAATTTAAGCTTAGAAAACACGCCCGAGCCCTTGATAAGCGCGATTATTTCTTTATATCCGCCTACATCATTTTCACTTGAGCTTATAATCTCCACCTTCCAGCCCTTTGTATCAGCATAGCGGCAATATGCGCGAAACAAATCCCCCACAAAAATCCCCGCCTCATCGCCCCCTGTGCCTGCTCGCAGCTCGAGATAAATATTTTTATCATCATTTGGGTCTTTGGGGATTAGCAGCACTCGCAAGTGCTCTTCTAGCTCTGTTTTAGTGGATTCTAGAGATTTTAGCTCTTCCTTAGCAAGCTCACTTAGCTCTTTGTCTTCTAAAAGTAGCTTGTTTTCTTGTATGGATTCTAGGGTGGTGAGATAGATTCTCGCTTGCTGCGTGATTTCTTGGATTTGGCTTTGCTCTTTGCTAAGGGTAGTTAGCTGCTTGACATCTGCTACTATCTCGGGGCGAGAGAGCAGATCGCTAATTTCATCATAACGCGCGATAATGGGACGCAGTGTATCACTAAGCATAAAATTTATAACCCTTGAGAGAGCCTAGCAAAAGCTAGGAGATTAAGCAGATTGGGCGAGCTTTTTTACAGCAGCGTTTAGGCGGCTGACTTTGCGTGCGGCGGTGTTTTTCTTCACAATGCCTTTGCTGACAAATTTATGGAGTTCTTTATTGGCGATTTTAAAGGCTTCTTGTGCTTTAGGTAGGTCATTATTCGCCACGCTCTCACGCACAGCTTTAATGATATTTTTGATCCTTGTGCGGTAGTAGCGATTGCGCTCTGTGCGTCTCTCTGTCTGGCGGATTCGTTTCTCTGCGGACTTGTGGTTTGCCATTGGCTTAATCCTTTTGTAAAAAATTTTAGGGCATTATTCTGCCTAATTTTTATTTAAAAGCAGTTTAATCTCCACACATAGCGACCACACAGGAGCAGTTCAATGAGCAAAAAGACTTTATCAACAAATAAGCCCCAGAATCTAGCCAAAATCTTTGGCACTGATGGTGTGCGCGGCAGGGCAGGAAGCTTCCTTACACCGGCATTTTGTATCGAGCTAGGCATCGCTGCTGGGCTGTATTTCCGCGATCTTGCCAAGCAAAAGCATATCCGCTCAAGCAATAAGATTCTACTTGGCAAAGACACGCGCCGCAGCGGCTATATGATAGAAAACGCCCTAGTAAGCGCACTTACTTCTGTGGGCTATGATGTCATACAAGTAGGTCCTATGCCCACCCCTGCCATAGCCTTCCTCACCGCAGATATGCGCTGTGATGCGGGGATTATGATTAGTGCGAGTCATAATCCGTTTGATGATAATGGGATAAAGTTTTTTGATCGTTTTGGCAATAAACTTGATGAAAAAGCTGAAGCACAGATAGAAAAAATCTATCACAACAAGCAGCTACTAGCCCAAAACCACAAGGTAGGACAGGAGATCGGTAGCTCCAAGCGCATAGATGATGTGATAGGACGCTATATCGTGCATATTAAAAACTCTTTTCCCAAAGAGTTAAGCTTACAGGGCTTGCGTATCGTGCTTGACTGCGCCAATGGAGCGGCTTATAAGGTCGCGCCTACGATTTTCCACGAGCTAGGGGCAGATGTGGTGGTCATCAACAATACGCCAAATGGCTTTAATATCAACGAGCAATGCGGGGCTATGCACCCCCAAGATCTCGCAAATGAAGTGCTGAAATATCGCGCAGACATTGGCTTCGCGCTTGATGGCGATGCTGATAGGCTAGTGGTGGTCGATAATATGGGCAAGATCATCAATGGCGATATTTTGCTAGGTGCGCTTGGGGAGTATCTCCACACTATTGGCGAGCTAGAATCTAACACGATCATCGCCACGCAGATGAGCAACCTTGCTTTAGAAGAATTTTTTGCTAAGCACAATATCACCCTGCAACGATGTGATGTGGGGGATAAATATGTCTTTGATGCGATGAAACAATATGGCAGTAATTTTGGTGGTGAGCAAAGTGGGCATATTATCTTTAGTGATTATTCCACCACGGGCGATGGGCTGATGAGTGCGATTGCTGTGATGGCACTAGTTTTGCGCAAGAAAACTTCAAGTCATCAAGCTCTAAATCCTTTCACGCTCTATCCGCAAAAGCTTATCAATCTAAAAGTGTTAGAAAAAACGCCCCTAGAATCCATCTCTGGCTTTAGCGAGCTATGCAAGCAAATAGAAAAATCAGGTATGCGCACACTTATCCGCTACTCTGGCACGGAGCCTATCTTGCGTATTTTGGTGGAGGGCAAAAGTGCTGAAGCGATAGAATCTACTAGCAAAGAGTTAGAGAGCTTTTTGCGCTCAAAGCTTGCGTAGGTGTGCGCGATGAAAATACGCATAGTGTGGTTTTTGGCTATTCTTATTGGCGTTATTGTGCTAGATCAGTGGCTTAAGATTCAAGTGTTAGAAGGATTCCGCTGGGAGAGTCGGGCAGTTTCTATCGTGCTTGTCTATAATGATGGCGTGGCATTTTCGATGTTTGCGTTTTTGCAAGGGTGGCTTAAGTGGATACAAATCGCGCTGCTAGCGGGGCTAGGCTTGTATTTGACATTAGCAAATGGAGCGTTTAGGCAGTATTGGCTGGGCTTTGGCTTTATCCTAGGAGGTGGGATAGGCAATGTGATTGATCGCTTTGTATATGGCAAGGTGGTGGATTATGTGTATTGGCATTATTGGTTTGAGTTTGCGATATTTAACTTTGCTGATGTTTGCATTGATATTGGCGTGGGGATTTTGATCATATCTTGGCTATGGCACGAGCGCAACACACATAGAGCCAAACACAAAGCCGCACAAAATTAGATTCTAGCACTGCACTCATTAAAACCTAGAATTTAGAGCTTTGCAAATTAGATTCTAAATCGCCACGCAAGCAAAGTCTGATCGAAGTGAGAGAAATTGGCTTGCTTTGTGGATTTGCACGGTGCTAGTGCTTGCCCTAGAATCCACTATCAAAATGAAATATTTCCACCCACACGCACATTAAGATAGCGAGGGAAGCGGTAGCCTTGAGCTTCTCCTAGCTCTGTGCCAGCCTGCACAGCCACATCTAAAAAGCCTAAGATATTTACCCCACCTGTGATGATAAGCCCATCATCTTGGCGCATATCTTTCATAAGCCCCACGCGCAAATCAAAAGCTTTAATATCAAACTTCACGCCACCGCCTATCATTTGACTAAAGGGGCGATTGAAGCTATCACTTAACATTTCATTTTTCCATAAATCCACATCAAAAGCAAAGACAAAATTATTTTGATTATACGCTATTCCAGCGCGATATTGGGGCTTTATGGCAACTTCACCGGTGCTGTATTGGAAAGTGGGGGTATTGATATTTTTTGCCACAACGCCAAAGCTAAGATAGCGGAAATTAGGCAGATCAATCTCTAGCATAGTCCCTAGATCCACTGCGACTGCGGTCTTTGTCTCAAAGTTTTTCCCTGCTAAGAAGTTTTTCCCCTCTGTGGCAAAATCTGTTTTAGTTGAGAGAGCGATATTGCTCACTGTGTTACTAGCACTCATTAAACGCGCAGACACGCCTAGATTCCAATTGACATTACTAAAGTAAAAGGTATGCGCATAGCCTATGGGGATCTCTGTGATCCAAAATCCGCGCGTAAGGATAGAGTGTGCATTGCCCTGCTGCAAGGCGTATTCAAGAGAATGCTGCTCGTAATCATCTTTTGTTGTTTGTGTATAAGAAAAATTGCCACCTTTTGCATCAATTTTATAATAATCCTTGCCTGAAGCAATGATGAGTGCTGTGCGGTTTGGATCAATTTTTGCCGAAGTCGCACCATAAAATGATGAAAAAAGCCCCACGCCAAATGTCCCCAAAGTCCCGCGCAAAAATGCAGGGGCAAACTGCAGTGCCACGCCATTTTGGCTTGTGAAATTAAGCGCGTTTTCTTCTAGCGCACTCTTAAGATTAGCAAAATCTTTGATAGCCTGATCCAGCCCTAGATTCCCACCGAAATTTATCTCAATATTTGTGATATTGCCGCTAGAATCCACTTGCAAATTTCCAAAATCCACACTCCCAGCCAGAGAGTCTAAAAGATCTTTTTGCTCTTGCGAGAGTGCTTGTGAAGAGCCAGCTTCTTGCTTGATATTTTCAACAAGCTGCCCCCATTGGCTTGGGTCTGGATTTTGCGTTTGGAAGGCTTCAAGCTTTTGCTCTAGGGTCTGTCCTGTGCTGCCACCACCCAGCGTCTTATCAAGCGCAGAGTCTAAAACACTCTCAAAAGCACTTGTATTTCCTGTGCCACCACTCACAGCACCACCTATAAGAGAGGCAAACTTCTCTGCGCTAGCAGCGAAGTTTTCAAGGTTGATATTAGCGATTTTATCGAGATTTTTCTCTCGCACGCCAATCCCAAGAGAATACCCAAACCGCACGCTATTTTCTGCACTTAAAAGCGCGGGATTATAGTAGAGAGCAAAGGGAGAGTTTTTGAGCGCGACCCCTGCCCCACCCATACCGGCAGAGACATTGCCCATAACGCCAAACTCCAGCCCAAAGCTAGCCGAAGTAGCTACTGCTACAATCCCCAATATATGCACATAAGTGCGCATTATCACTCCTACTTAGCCACAAGCACCGGAATAGGAGAGGAGCTTACAAAGCTATTTTGATGTGAGCTAAAAATCCTATGAAGCAAGGAAGACTCGCTAGCACCGATGACAAGCAAGTCATAATCATCGGCGATTTCTAGCATCACATCGATAGGATTGCCCGTGCGCAAAATCTTTTTACACGCTATGCCTTCTGCCTTAAATGTCTGCTCAAATTCATCTAAAATTTCATTGCTTTTTTCGTTTTCGATATTCTCAATCATTCCATAATCCACAATCCCACTCTCCGCATATACAAGCACCTCTGGAGTTACATGTAAGAGCGTAAGCTCCACTTCCTGCCTATGTCCAAAAAGCCTGATGATTGTCTTTATCGCTGCGCGACACTCCTCTGTATCACTCACACCAAACAACAACTTCGCCATACATTCTCCTTATGATAAATTGTCCTATTGTAGCAATTCTTAGGTAAATCCTTTACAAAATTACCACACCTCTTCTACTTGCTTTTTTGCAAAATCTCATCAATCATACATAGTTGATATTGCAAAAATCGCACCACCAAATCAAGCTTATTTTGTGTATCTTGTAGCTCTGGCATTTTTAGCCCCTCAAAAAGCACGAGCAGCTTCTCCCTAAGATTTTCTAAAAGCAGCAAGCTCTCTTGACTTAGCCCGCAGTCCTGCGCACTTGGCGCGATGATTTTACCCTCTTTTATCGGGCTAGATTCTATGCTAGTCTTTGGTAGAGTCATCTTGGGCTTTGGCGTATTGGCAAGATCTGGGCTAGGATCACTAGAATCCAGTTTTTGCTTTGCCATAGATTCTATGGGCTGGATTGATTCATCTTTAGATATATCATTTGGATCTCTTGCCACTTCATCAAGGGTTTGCAAGATAAGATCTTTTAGCTCTGTGTTATCTCCCATATTTGCTCCTATTCCTATCGCTTAAACTGCCGCTAGCCCAAAAGCCATTGCTCAAGCTTTTGGTAATCACTTTGTGTTTTTGCATTGACAAATAATGCGAGCTTGTCTTGATTGACCCCGCTGAAATGGTGCTTTTTTGTCTTTAGGCGGATTAAGGCTAGCTTTGCTTCTTGATTATGCGGATCTTTTTTCAACAGCTCTTCATAAATCACTATCGCTTCTTCATTATAGCCCTGCATTTCATAAATACTAGCAAGCGTGCTTGTGTGTATCGCCATCACACTTCCTCCGACAAAACAGATCGCGCAACGGCTTGTGCGATGAGATCACCCATCTCCTGTGTGCTGCAAAGCTTCTTGCACCCAAAGCGTGCTATATCTTGCGTGCGCGCACCTGCCTTTAGCACCGATGAAACTGCCTTGCGCACAGCATTTGCAGCCTTTGCGTGATTAAGCGAGATCTCAAGCATCATAGCCATACTAAGGATAGCTGCAATTGGATTAGCAACACCCTGCCCTGCTATATCAGGCGCAGAGCCGTGAATGGGCTCATAAATAGCGTGGGACTCACCCACGCTAGCACTTGGCAGCAAGCCGATAGACCCAGTGATCTGGCTTGCTTCATCACTCAAAATATCGCCAAAAAGATTGCCTGTAAGCACCACATCAAACTGCCTAGGATCGCGGATAAGCTGCATACTTGCATTATCGACATATTGATGACTTAGCGCAACTTGTGGATATTCTTTTGCCACGCGCTCTACCACCTCTCGCCAAAGCTCACTTACTTCAAGCACATTTGCCTTATCCACCGAGCAAAGCTTCTTAGAGCGCGATAACGCTAGAGCAAATGCCTTATGCGCGATCCGCTCAATCTCTTGCACACTATATGCCATAGTATTATATGCGCGATTCTTTTCCTTGCCCCTTGGCTCTCCAAAGTAAATCCCAGATATAAGCTCACGCACGATCAAAATATCCACACCTGTAATCACCTCTGGCTTCAATGCACTTGCTTCTACCAGCTCATCAAAAACCATAGCAGGACGCAGATTCGCAAAGACACCAAGCTCCTTACGCAAGCGTAAAAGCCCAGATTCTGGGCGTTTGTCTTTAGGGAGATTCTCCCACTTTGCCCCACCTATAGCACCAAATAGCACCGCTTTTGCCTGCAACGCCCCTTGCAAGCTCTCTTTGGGCAGTGGATCGCCGTAGTTATCATACGCACACCCACCCATCATATACTCACTACACTCACAAGCTATGTCAAATCGCTCACACACTACACGCAAGACCTTCAATGCTTCATCGACAATCTCTACGCCAATCCCATCACCTTTGATGACTGCTATGGATTCTGCCATCTTTGCTCCTTGCTCCACATTAGCCTATAACTGCTTCTTGGCATACTCGATAAGCCCACCACTTTGCAATAGCTCTCGCATAAACGCCGGAATAGGCTTGAAGTGATAAATGTGGCTAGTTGTTTGATTGATAATCTCTCCTTTGACTACATCAACTGCCAACCTATCCCCCTCGCTAATACCCCCCACTTCATCGCATTCTAAAATGAGCAATCCCATATTAAAGGCATTGCGATAGAAAATCCTAGCAAAGCTCGGGGCAATCACACAAGCAATCCCAGCTGCCTTTAACGCAAGTGGGGCGTGCTCCCTGCTACTCCCACAGCCAAAATTCTCATCTGCCACGATAATATCCCCACTTGCTACCATATCTGCAAATCCCGCACGCGCATCTTCCATAATATGGCGTGCCAAGATATTTTCATCGCTTGTATTAAGATAGCGCGCGGCGATAATCACATCTGTATCGATATTTGCCCCAAATCTCCACACCTTACCTTCAAATCTCTCTTGTGCCATATCCATCCCTTTCCTAGCTATATTTAATCGCCACCACAGCGATCGCAAACCCACCATCGTGGCTCACACTAACCGCCAAAGATTCTACGCCAAATTCTGCGCATTTCCTAGAATCCAGTTTTAGAAGTGGGGCATTTGTAGGCGCGTAAGATAAGCACATATCGACAAACCTAAGCCTATCGCCAATCCCCACGCCAAGTGCTTTGGCACACGCCTCCTTAGCCGCCCAAAATCCCGCCACACTCCTAGGGGCATACGCCTTATGTGCTAAAATCTCTCGCTCACTCTCGCATAAAAATCTCGCCAAAAATTTCTCGCCATAACGCTCGATAGCACGCTCGACTCGAGAGATTTTGACAAGATCGATGCCTATCATAGATTCTAGCTAGCCCTGCTGGATAAAGGCATTTGTGCGGAATATATGCGTTACTTGCCCATCTACTAAAAATTCATTGATTCTATTTCTAGCCTCTTCAAGTGCGCGATTCATACCCTTAGAGGTTTTAAGCTCTTCAGGTGTTTTGGTAGAAAACACATCAATAAATGTATCTTTGATAATATCTAGCTTGCGCTCGGCTTCTACTTGCAATTTATCGCTACTAAGTCCAATGGATAGCTGAATAGACAAATACGCATCGCGCCCTTGCGTGGAGAGATTGATGATCAAAGGCTCTTTAGCTGTAACAGGTAAAATCGGTCCTACATTCATCAACGCCACATCAGTGCCCACCGATCCAGCTGGCTTTTTGGCACCTTGCTTTTGCTCTTGTTTGGGTGCCTGCGCTTCTTCTTCCTCTTCTCCACCTCCACTCATCAGCATAATCACCACAACACCCACGATAATTAGGACAAGCACCGCCCCAATGATCACGAACAACATCGTTTTGCTACCGCCTTTTTGCTGCTCTTGTCCTTCTTGCTCTTCTGCCATTTATGCTCCTTTTGTGAAATAAGTCAATGCGCTTTTACCAAATCGCCTAGTTTTACTCTGGGTAAAATCCCCAATCACATCCGCAAATGTATATCCACTACTATGCTCGATGATAATAAGCTTGAGATATGGGCTAGCGACAGAGTCGATAAGATTAGCACATTTTTCATAAATATCAGCATAATTTTGGCGGATACAAAAGGGCGGATCAAGATAGAGAATACTAGGCATAGCACAAGTGTGCAATATATCTGTAAGATTGCTAAAGCTATCGCCCTGCACGATACAAGCACAAGGGGGCTTTGCGTGAGCGTTTGTGGTAGATTCTAGGGAGATGGATTCTAGGATTGCAATTGGCAGGAGATTGAGATTTCTCCGCAAGGCTTGCAGTGCCTTTTCATCACGCTCGCAAAACACCGCCACACTAGCCCCTAAGCTCAACGCTTCTATCCCCATACTACCACTCCCGGCAAATCCCTCGATAAAGCAAGCTCCATAAATATCCCCGCCAATGGTATTAAAGCACGATTCCTTGACAATAGATTTTGTCGGGCGAGTGGGGTGCATAGAGCTAGAATCAAGGCTAGATTCTGGGGCAAAGAGCTTGAGCCCTCGCCATTTCCCCCCTATCACGCGCAAGATTTTTAGGGATTTAGCGGAGCTTGGCTTGCTAGTGCGCATTGTAGCCGCCATCTCGCAAAATCTCATAGAGCTTTTGGCGAAAGTCTTCTAGTGTCTGGGTAAATAGCTGATCAATTTGCATAAAAATACGAGAATCTTTGGGCGGCAAAATAGGTAGAGACTCCGCGCAATAAGTCGCATAAAACACCTTGCAATTTGCTAGCAAACTCTCTTGCGTAAAGGGTGTTTTGATATGGGCATTTGCTGTGCCTACTAAGCATACAGGCTTCATATCACAGCTTTGATAATCCGAAATGACAAAATCGCACGCCTCTATAGGCGCAAGATAGTCTTTGAGATAAATTTCAAGGCTTTTTTGCAGCAATTCTGATGCACACACAATAGCAATTTTCACACACTCTCCTTGGCACACACTTTTACAAGATTTCTGCGATTATAAGGCACTTTGGGTAAAAGATTGTTTAATATATTTAGCCATCTTTAAGTGCAAACTATCTATAATCCGCCCGCTCCTTTTTAGACCTATGCAAGGCTATCTCTAGGCAACGCTTCAGGGTGGGAACACAGCAGAGCACTTAGATTTGGCTTGTGCCGTAGGGATCTGGAAAGGGGTGCTAGAATCCACTTTTTACCTTCACACAATTATCTCGCGGTAGCTCTTTGATCTTTTGCTTCACAATCTAGTCTCCCTTAGATCCACCCTTGCTCTAGAATTTATCGCCCTCGCTTATGTGATAGCTTTGCTAAAGCCCCTACCCCAATGAAAACGATGCCAACTTAGCCCTGCTAGCCAACACCATAAAAGCGGATAAAAATGCCAATATCACAGAAATGCTAAATGCCTTTAGCAAACTTGATAAAGAAGATGCGGATA
>NZ_JANURN010000010.1:0-51139 GCF_030249855.1 Helicobacter zhangjianzhongii | reverse complement strand
GCAAGGGTCATATACACGCTAGAGTTTTGTGTGATACTAAGGGCTTTAAGGAGATGAAAGATAGCCCACACTATGGGTAAAAAGCAAAAGATAAAAAGATAGGAGTTAAAGAGCATAGGAGGTCCTTAATTGTTGCTCTTAGAGATAAATTCTTCTAGCTTATTGTGGGCTTGCTTAGAGTTAATCAAGCTTTGGGCTAGGTAGAATCCATCTTTAAAGCTCTGTGCCTTGCTGGCGATATACAGGGCTGCGCCGGCATTAAGACAGGTGGCGTGGTATTTCGCGCCCTTATCCCGCCCGCTAAAAATCTCTTGGATAATGCGCGCATTATGGGCTTTATCCCCACCTTGCAATGCGCTTTTATCGCAAAGCTCTAGCCCAAAATCCCTAGGTGAAAACACATAAGAGCTAATCGCACCTTCCTTAATCTCGCAGATTGTCGTAGGCGCGCTTAGGGAGATTTCATCAAGGCTATCTTGCCCATAGACGACCATTCCGCGCTTCACGCCGAGATTTTTCATCACCTGTGCTAGCGGCTCGCACAAGCTCTCATCATACACGCCCATAAGCTGCAGGCTCGCCCCAGCAGGATTGCTCAAAGGTCCTAGGATATTGAAAATCGTGCGGATTCCTAGCTGCTTGCGCACAGGGGCGACATAGCGCATAGCGATATGATAATTTTGTGCAAACAAAAAGCATATCCCAATTTCCTCTAAAAGCCTTTGGGATCGCTCTTTATCAAGCATAATATTCACCCCAAGCTCTTCTAGCACATCAGCAGAGCCACATTGTGAGGAAGCCGAGCGGTTGCCGTGCTTGGCGACTTTCGCCCCTCCTGCTGCGCTTACAATGGCACTTGCAGTAGAGATATTAAAGGAGTTTGAGCCATCGCCCCCGGTGCCTACAATCTCTAGCACCTCCATATTATGCAGCAATCGCACGCAATGCTCGCGCAAAGACTCCGCACACGCGGTGATCTCATCGATACTCTCGCCCTTTAGAGCTAGGGCGGTGAGAAAAGCAGCGATTTGTATATCGCTAGCTTCTTGGCTCATAATGGCATCCATCGCTTCTTTGGCTTGCTTGTAGCTTAGGGTCTGCCCTTTTGTTAGGGCGATTATGGCGTCTTTGATCATTGTCTGCCTTTGTGTATGAGTGAGAGAAAATTACGGATAATCACCGCGCCTTTTGGCGTCAAAATGGATTCTGGGTGAAACTGCACACCATAGGTGTGATAGCTCTTATGGCGCAGTGCCATAATCATCGCTCCTTTAAGCGTGTGGGCGATAGGGACTAGCTGGCTGCCTAGCTCCAAAGCGCACAAAGAGTGGTAACGCGCCACTTCAATGTGTCTAGGGAGATTGGCAAAAAGTGGGCTTGTAGTGTCAAGCTCTATGGTATCTTGCTTGCCGTGCATAAGCTCTGGCGCACTGCCTACCCTGCCGCCAAAGGCTTCGCAAATCGCCTGATGTCCTAGACATACGCCAAATATAGGGATAGTTGGCGCAAATGTGCGGATAGCATCAATACAAATCCCAGCGTCTTTAGGGGCTTTGGGACCCGGGGAGATGATGATGGCTTGTGGGGACATAGCCTTGATGTCTTGCAGGGAGATTTTGTCATTGCGATAGACTTCTATATCTGCACCATTTTCACATAGCAGCTGGTAGAGATTGTAAGAGAAGCTATCGTAGTTATCAAGCAAGAGTATCATCTAGCCCCCTATCAAGCCCGGCACTTGCTAGCTCTAAGGCGTGGATAATAGCCCTAGCCTTGTTATCTAGCTCTTGCCACTCGGCATTTTCATCGCTCTCATACACAATCCCAGCCCCAGATCGCACAAAGATTCTATCACCTCTCTTATACACTAGGCGGATAGCGATACAAGTGTCCATATTGCCGGTAAAATCCAGATACCCTATCGCCCCACCATAAATCCCACGACCTCCAGAATGCAGCATATCTTCTAGCTCATAGATAATCTCACACGCGCGGATTTTGGGCGCACCAGAGAGTGTGCCAGCAGGCAAGATCGCCCCAAGCGCATCTAGCGCATCATTCCTAGAATCCAGCTTTGCAACAACACTAGAAGACAAGTGCATAATGTGGGAATATTTGACAATCTGCTTATAGTGTGTAACCTTGACACTGCCAATTTGCGCCACACGCCCCATATCATTGCGCGAGAGATCTACTAGCATATTATGCTCGCTTAGCTCCTTTTCATCGTGCAAAAGCTCTAGCTCTAGCTGCATATCTTCTTGCTCATTTGCTCCGCGTGGGCGTGAGCCTGCTAGCGGATAAGTCGTGATCGCACCAGATTCTAGCTGCACAAGCGTCTCAGGCGATGCCCCAGCGATCTCTAGCTCATCACTTGAGAGATAAAACATATAGGGCGAAGGGTTGCTTGTGCGAAGCACACGATACACATCAAAAAGCGAGCCGCTAGCTTTGGCTTGCATAGGGTTTGATAGCACGACTTGAAAAATATCGCCTTGCTTGATGTAGTGTTTAGCGGCTTGGACTCTCTGGCTAAATTGCTCCTTGGTAAAGTAGCGTGAAAACGAGGATTCTAGCCTAAAGGGCGCAAATACGCGCCTAGAGCTTCTAGCACGATACAAGATCTGCGCGATAGAATCTAGCTTGTGTGTGGCTTGTGTGTAGCTAGATTCTAGCTGCGCTAGATTGACATTGGTGATTAGCAAGAGCTTTTGGCGCAAGTGGTCAAACACCACAATATGCAAAAACAGCATAAGATGCATATCATCGCTAGAATCCAACTCCCACGCGCTGGATTCTAGCGGAGGTTTGGGCGTGGGGAAATCAAGTGCGCTTTCTGCATAGCGGATAAACTCATAGGCAAAATACCCCACAAGCCCACCGGTAAAAGGCGGCATATCTCTAAGCTTTGGGGATTTGTATAAGCGCAGAATCTCGCGCAAAAAGGCGTTGGGCTTGGCGGTGAAAGTGAGAGAATCACCGCTTTTGGTGCTAGGATTTTGGGCTAGGGAGAGCAGGGCAGGCTCTGTGGTTATGAGCGTGATCTCCCCCTTGCAAGAGCGCACTTGCGCAAGCGGCTCAAAGCCTAGGAAGCTATATCGCCCGCGATTGTTTGGGTCCTGCATAGATTCTAGTAAAAAGCTCTCTGGGGAATGTGCCTTCAAAGCGCGTAAGGCTTCTATGGGCGTGATAAAATCTGCGTAAAGCTCCTTTGCCACCGGCAAATGCGTGTAGCCTTGCTGGAGTAAGGCAGCAGCAGGTATCGTCTCTAAAGTGGGGAACATCATAAGCCTTGGGATCACAAAATAGATGAAATACTAATATATATTTGCCTAGTAATTGATAAAAGTTTTGTCATTTGATCTAGCTTTGCTGTGTTTTGTGAAGTGTGGGTAGATCACATAAAATATGCTATAATGCGCACTTTATTTAGAGAGGTGTCCGAGTGGTTGAAGGAGCACGCCTGGAACGCGTGTAAGGTGCAAGCCTTCGAGGGTTCGAATCCCTTCCTCTCTGCCATACTGCTAACTACTACATTTTCAATAGTTCAATAATTTATGATATTTGTGTATTTTGCGCACTCTCACTAGGCAACAAATCAATACAAACAATCTCACTAGGGGCTAAAAAGCGGAAGCTTGGTCCCCAAAATCCCGCCCCCGAGCTGACATAGAGCTTGGTGTCTTTTGTGTGGTTATAGAGTCCGTGGATATAGTGCTGATCTAGCCAGACAAAAATCGACATCGGGAAAACCTGCCCCGCGTGCGTATGCCCACTTAGCACTAAGTCAAACTCACTCACATCATAGAGCCTAGCAAATTTAGGCTGATGGGCTAGCAAGATACTAGGCTTGCTGGGGTTAAGATCTTGCTTAGCACGCTCTAAATTAGGCTCATACTCTTTAAAGCGCAAGCCCGCTAGGTCATTCACCCCAGCGAGATTAAAGCCGCTTAGCTCGATGGACTCATTATCTAGCACGCGCACCCCGCTTTTTCGCATAAATTCCATTATAGGTGCGATGCCGTGGTAGTATTCGTGATTGCCATTGACATAAAACACGCCTTCTTTGCTAGCAATTGCCTGCAATGCGCCAAACTCCTTGCTAATTTTCCTTATATCATCATCAATCAAATCCCCCACAATCACCACAATATCGGCATTTAGGGTATTGATCCTAGCGACAATACGCTCTAAAAACTCGGCTTTAAGGATATGCCCGATATGCACATCGCTAATCATTGCTATGCGTTTTTGCTGTTTTAGCTTAGGAAGTGGGATTGCCACATTGCGCACCGGTGGCGTGTGCAGGGCATTATTACGACTTGTGAAGAAAAAGAGAAAAAACAGCCCAAACACGCCCAAATCGTGCAGGATCTTTAGAGACTTGCGCCGAGAGAGTGGCATTGGCGCGTGAGATTCTAGGGATTGGGCTATGGCGTGAGTGCCACTAGAATCCTTAGAATGCCTAGGGTCCCCAAACCCCTTAGAATCCCTAGAATCCACTTTTGAAAAAGCGGATTCTAGGTTTGTGCTGTGGATCGCCACGATTTCCTTGCGGAAGTCTCGTGATGACAAAAAGGTGGAGTCAGCTTGCTTGTGTAGATTTTGTGTATTTCTAGAATCCACTTTTTTTAGCATCTTAGATAATGCCTTGCCACAAAGCCACAATATATCCACACACAAGCACGCCACAAACAAGCAATAAGTGATCGCTACACAAAGTCCTAAAACATTGTAGCCCACATCATAAAAGCGCAGATCCTTTGCCAAAATCCAGAATCCAACCTCACAGATAAACACTAGCAAAAGTGTGGCTGCAAGAGATTTTTTATACCTAGAAAACACCCACGAAGAGCGCGATAACCGCCAATAGATATAGAGCTTGCTCCCTAGCAAAAAGCTAAAAATCACTGCGATAATGGCTAAAATCTTCATAGCACAATATTAGTTTGGCAGGTGTTCAAGGAGCTTTTGGGTGTGAGTGGGGACTTGATAGGTGTTATACACGATTTCTAGGCTAAAGCTTATGTCATAAACATCTGCTTGCAAGCTGGCGCGGTTGATCTGCACGGGTGGGTTGATCACTACGCTTGCATTTAGGGTGGATAGCTTTTCCATAAGCTGCCACATATTTGCGACATTTTTTGTCTGTGTGGTGAAAGCATAAGTGGTGTTTATGGTTTGGTTGTCTTCTTGCGTGCTGCTTTGGACTTGCTTGATAGACTTGATAGTAAGGTAGGAGGCAATAAGGCTTTTTACTTCTTCAAGGGCATTTTGATTGCTAAGCTTGGCAAAAATTGGGCGATTGTTTGTGATGAAATCCTGCAGTCGCTGCGCGGAATTATCATAGCCCTTTTTAATTTCATTGTAGATGATTTTTTCCTTGCGCTCTAGGATATATTGGGATTTAAAGGCAATGATCGTGGGCCAAAGTAGGTAGTTAAAAAACCCTAGAATCACACTAATATACAAAATAGAAAAAATCAAATTACGGACAAATAAATCTGTATCGACTTTGTTAAATGAGCGCGTAATAGGCGTTTTCATCACAGCTCCTATTTATTGTCATCTGCTATGGCAGCTTGAGTCTCTGCCTTTTTGGTGGCTTGGGTATGTGCGTGGCTAATGGAGATGAACTCATACCAGCCATTTGATAGCGCGTAAAAATTCACATTTGAGCGTCCAAAATTTGCCTTAAGCGGATCTTGCAATGCGAAGTAGAAAAACTCCTTTGATGGTGTAATACCCTTTAACACAAGCGTAGTATCGCTAATTTCTATGAAGCGCAAGGTGATTTTATCTGGCACAAGCTCTAAAAGATCGCGCAGCTTATCACGGCGAATGTCGTTTTTGTCGCTGCGCTGATGCACGAGTGTTGATTCAAACACAAGCCGCTCGAAATGCTCATCAAGATCAATGATATTTTGCTGCAGGATTGCTTGATTGAAGCGATATTCTTGAGCGCGCTCTGCAGAGGCAGAAATCTCTCGCGTAACAAACCCATAAAATCCAAGCAAAATCACTATCGTTAATGCAAAATACAGCCACCAAATCTTAGTAACTTTAGCGAAGATATGCTTGGTCTTTGGGCGGATAAAACTTAGTGCCATTATTTTCCTTTAAGCTCTCTTTGCGCAAATTGTATCAATACATCTGGGAGATTTACATCTCTTTTCACCGTTTCTAGCATAAGCTCTTTAGCGATAAATTCATAGGCTTGATCGCTGATTTTACACGCATCAAGCAAAATGACCTTATCGATAAACTCGCCTTTATATAATGGATTCTGGTAGTATTCTTTAATAGCATCAACAAGAATCTTGCTAATGATTTTTGCCTTTGGCATATCATCATAAACGATCTTTGTCTCATCAAGATTTGGGATAAACATATCTGTCTGCAAATGCTCTATGCTTGGATCTAGGGCGATTTTGGCAAACTCATCAAAATCATCATCTAAAGAGAGTTCATCAAAATTCTTTAGCTCAATATCTGATCTTTGCTCTTCTTTATTGAGCATAGGCACCTCACCTTCAGCGATGAAAAACCCGCTAAAAGTCGCCACCCCTCTATACACAACCATAAGGGCGATATTGCTCCTTTGCAAAAGCACATAGACATTATTCCCTAGCGTGGGCAGATCGTGGGCATTTTGATCAATGATCAAAAATGGCGAAAACACAAAATCCACCCCAGAGATCACATTAAAACGGCGTAAATAATCCTTAATCATCGAGCGTTTTGCAAAAACGCGTATCGTCTCGCTGCTGCTGATTTGGCATTCACTTGCTTTAAGATTCCCCGAAAAAAAGTCCTTAGAATCCTTCTGTAACACCACGCCTTGTGAGAGAGTCTTAATCATCGCACTAACATAAGTGAAAGGATAGTTGTGTTTATATCGCCTGATGAGCTTCACAGCTTCCATAGGGATTTGATTTTCTGTGGTTTTAAACTCTTTTGTGAGTGATTCTACCTGCTTGTCGTGCTTGATTCTTATAACTTTGATCGTGCAAGTGATCGCATCGATATTGATCGCGATAAACACCTTGCTAAACAATGGCGACATCATCGAGGTGAAAAATCCCATATCTACCCTTAACTCTTGCCCTTACTCTTGCCCTTGTATGCACTGCATTTGTTTTTTTACCACTTCTCTGGCTTCTTCTAGGCTAAGACTTGGATCTAGCGCGAAGCTAGCACCCATATAATAGCATATTTTGCCAAAAGGTAGCGGTAGGGAGAATCTATCCCAAGTGCCAAATTCATAGCGCAAACTTGGCACCACGCGGCATACGCTGATTCTTTTCCCTGTTTTTTGCGCCATCATAATGACACCATCAGCGATATGATGATAAGGACCCTTTGGTCCATCTACGGCGATCCCCACATCTTTGCCAGCCTTAAGTCCAGAAATGAGCTGCATAAGTGCGCGCACTCCACCCTTATGCCCAGATCCCGTGCTGCCTCGCACACTCTCAAAGCCAAAGCACTCGCACATTTTAGCGATAAGCCCTCCATCAAAGTGATTGCTTGATAAGATATAGATATTGGGGTGTTGGCGAAGCTTGCGGTAGAGCATAGGAAGCATAAGAATCTCGCCGTGCCAAAATGCTAGAATCGTATTGTCATCATAGACACTTTTATCGATGAAAAATGCCTTGCGATTTGTAGCATACAAAATCCACACCAAAGCCCACCCTATGCGCGGGACACTCATTTCTATGAGTCGGCGTCTCCAATTCATCTATGCTTTGTGCCTATCCTATGCTAGAAGAAATACAGATAGTTGTGATCGTATCATCTTGTCTAAGGCTATCAAGCACCGCTAGGCTTTGGGCATCTTCAATCTGCCCAAATACCGTGTGCTCACCATCTAAATGTGGCAAATCCACAAAACATAGGAAAAATTGACTCCCACCTGTATCGCGCCCTGCGTGTGCCATAGAGAGCGCACCTCTTTTGTGGCGGTGTGGATTGCCCTTTAGCTCACAAGCGATCCTATACCCCGGTCCGCCTGTGCCATCACCTCTAGGACAGCCACCTTGAGCGACAAAGCCTGCGATCACGCGGTGGAATGTAAGCCCATTGTAGAATCCACTTTTGGCAAGAGAGGCAAAATTGCTCACTGCTTGTGGCGCACTCTCTCCAAAGAGTCGCACAACAATCGCGCCCTTATTGGTCTCTATCGTGGCAAACGCGCTAGATTCTAGCTCTTCTTGTGTGGGGGTGAAAGTTTTTAACTCTTCCATAGTAAATCCTTTAGCCTAAATATGCTAGAATCCACTTTTTTGTGGGCTTTAGCGAGTGGGGATTCTAGCGAGTTTGTCCTTACTAGAATCTAAAAAGCCCATAGATCCTTGGGGATTCTCTCTAAAATTACGATGAGAGTTGAGCAAAAGACCGA
Organism: Helicobacter zhangjianzhongii; assembly: GCF_030249855.1. NCBI lineage: Bacteria > Pseudomonadati > Campylobacterota > Epsilonproteobacteria > Campylobacterales > Helicobacteraceae > Helicobacter > Helicobacter zhangjianzhongii. The sequence goes on along the minus strand of NZ_JANURN010000010.1, from coordinate 42,735 downwards.
TACATATAAGCAACATAGATTAGAGGTGATTATCTTGGGACATTCTGTGGGATTTATACTCAAGCAATGCTATAAAAAATACACAAGTTTTGTGCTATGTGCTTGTATGGGGGCTTGCCTCATCACCAATGCTTCAGAATCCGATCTTAACGACCCGCTAGATTCCGCCCCAAAGCCCACGCCCACCACACAAAATCTCCCAAATAAAGATAAAAACATAGCTAAAGACTCTAAGCCTAAGCCAGAATCCACCAAAGAAATGGATAGAGTGATTATGGAAGTGGGTAATATGGACGACTTTGTCGCCGTGCAAAAAAACTTCCCGTGGATCCGCTCTGTGGGGCTTGTGATGGTCTCTTTTGATGATGGGAGCTTCCGCAGTGGATTTGGGCTACTACTGCCGCAAAATCTCTTTTTGACCTCAGCAGAGCTTGGGCATAATGCTAGTGCCTATCCTAAAAATATCTTGCTAAAAATGCGCGATGAGAGCGCAGGCAATCTCATCTGCCTAGCAGAGTTGCGGCTAAAAGCCATAGATAAAGTGCAAGGGCTTAGTCTCTTTGAAGTCTCTGGCTACACTGATGACTACTGCAATCTCCGCTCCCAAAGCTACTACCACAATAAAATCTTGACCAAAAATGCCTATGACATCGCCAAGTCAAAGCCTGTGCGCACGAATGACTACTACACAGTTACCACAACTTTCAATGCCCCAAATATCAGCCTAATCACACGCAAAAATACCAATAAGCTCCCCATTAAAAATGAGCAAAAAGTCATCTTCGGGCGACCATTTTTTAGCAAAGATGGACAGCTACTTGGTATGGCAACTCTCCCTAGCAATGCTATTTCGCCCGTTATTGTAAGCCACAAAGATATTAAAAATTTTTTATGTAGCTTGGATAAAAGTGGGTTTTTTGTCAGTGGCTATGTGCAAGAACTCTGCCGTCCTTGAATGCAAATTGATAGAATAACACTAAAGTTTTATGATACAATCATACTCAAGAAACACCACAAAGGATAATCAATGAGCAGAAGTCTCTATCAAACACTAGAAGTCAGCGAAAATGCCAGCCAAGATGAGATCAAAAAGGCTTATCGCAAGTTAGCGCGCAAATACCACCCCGATGTCAATAAAGACAAGTCCGCAGAAGAGAAATTCAAAGAAATCAACGCTGCTTATGAGATTTTAAGCGATGAGCAAAAGCGCAAGCAATATGATCAATTTGGCGATAGTATGTTTGGTGGGCAGAATTTCAGTGATTTTGCCCGCGCACAGGGCGGAGCCGCTGGGCTTGATGAGATTTTGAGCCAGATTTTTGGCGCGCGCGGGGGCTTTAATTTTGGCTCGGGCTTTGGCTTTGGTAGGGCGGATTTTGGGGGGTTTGAGCAGGATTTAGATATACACGCAAGCATACGCATACCCTTTGAGCTATCTATCACCGGTGGCAAGCATAGCATAATGCTTGAGGGAGAAAAAATCGATATGAAAATCCCCGCTGGCATAAGTGATGGCAAGAGTATCCGCCTACGCGGCAAAGGTCGATCCGGGCGCAGTGGGCGGGGGGATTTGATCCTAAAGGTGCAGGTGGATTCTAGTGCGCTATATGAGCGAAGTGGCGATGATATTATCCAAGATTTTGATCTCCCGCTAAAGACCGCGCTTTTTGGTGGGAAAATAACAATCCCCACCTTGCACAAAGAAGTTACCCTAAAAATCCCGCCCAACACCAAAAACGCCCAAAAATTCCGCGTCAAAGAGCTCGGCGCGAAAAACCTAAAAACCCAAGCCCTAGGCGATCTCTACTTGCGTGCAAACATCACCCTACCCAAGCTAGAATCGCTCTCACAGCCCCTGCAAGATCTCTTGCATAAAGAGCTAGAAGCATAAGGAGTGCAAATGTATAGCTATGATGAGCCTGTCTATCTAATCAGTGTCGTGGCAAAAATCCTAGAAATCCACCCCCAAACCCTACGCCAATATGAAAAAGAGGGCTTAATTGAGCCCGGCAGGACAGAGGGCAAAATGCGCCTATACTCCCAGCGCGATATTGATAAAATCAAGACGATTTTGCGGCTCACGCGTGATTTGGGCGTAAATCTTGCTGGCGTGGATATTATCCTACGCTTAAAGGAGCGACTTGATGAGCTAGATGGGATTATCGAGCAGCTCCGCGCCAGCACAAGCAAGGACAATAGCGTAACAATCAAGCAAAGCTCCTATGAACTAATGATCTTTAAAGGCAAGTGATGTGCAAGGATCCTTGGGGCTTTGGGGCGTGGCTTGGGCGTGGGCAATGTGAGGGTGCTATCAACCCTAGCAAAGCTTCAAAAGTGGATTCTAGGGATCGCGCTTTATGTAAAAGCCATAAATACAGGCTAGCGACCACTATGCTTGCTATGGCTAAAGCCCTTAGCCCCAAACACAAAGCCAAGCTATGACGCACCTAGCCACACTCTTGCGCCCACAGACCTTAGATGACTTCCTAGGGCAAAGCCACCTGCTACACAAAAACGCCCCTCTATATCGCGCCATAGCCGCCAAGCAAATGCCGCATTGCTTTTTCTACGGACCTCCGGGCACTGGGAAGACGACTTTAGCAAGGCTTATTGCCAAAAACCTAGGCGATGTCTTTCTCCCCTTTAATGCCACAAAATTCAAGCTAGAGTCCCTGCACTCCGCGCTTAAGCCCTATCAGCAATCACTCATCACGCCGCTTGTGTTTATCGATGAAGTCCATAGGCTCACTAAGCCCCAGCAAGAAGCCTTGCTGCCCATTATGGAAGATAGAGTTGCTATCGTGCTTGGGGCTAGCACGGAAAATCCTTTCTACACGCTCACAAATGCGATCCGCTCGCGCTCTTTGCTCTGTGAGTTTAAGCCCCTAAATGTGCAAGAGCTAGAGGAGCTGCTGAAAAGGGCGTTGGAGAAGCTGGGCATACAAAAGGTGGATTCTAATGGGGATTTGGCTTTGCTTGAAGGGGATTTAGCTTTGGGTAAGCATTCCGCAGATTTAGCAAATTTTGGGACCGCAATTCCTAGAATCCTTGAAGAAGAAAAAGGGGCTAAGTGTGAAAAATCCGCTTCATCGTCATTGCGAGCCGACTTGTCGGCGTGGCGATCCACACAAACAAAGACCCAAAACCTAGAATCCACTTTTGAAAATTCTGCCGCTGATACACAAAAAGTGGATTCTAGGGAAAACGCCGCAAGTTTAAACACGCCGCAAAACGAAAAAACTGAAGCCGTGTTTGATAAAACACCACAGGCGGAAGCAGTTGAGATGAGAAAACAAGCGAAGCGGTGCAAGGCGAAGCCGCAGCAGGTTTCTTTAGAAAATCGTGGCTTTCAAGGCGTGGGCGAAGGGATTTATCTAGGCGATAATGAGCAAGCCCACGCCGTAGAATCCACGATTTATCGCTCAAAACCAGCGATAGCGGTGCAAGGCGAAGCCGCAGCAGGTTTCTTTAGAAATGCAACGCCAGAATCAGACAAAGCTGAATCCACCAGCAAAAAGCCATCGCCCCACAGCAAAAAAACCATCACCCAAGAAGCCTGCTCCTACTTAATCTCAAGCAGCGGCGGCGATGGGCGCGCTATGCTAAATCTCCTAGAAGTCCTAGCCCTAAGCGATCATATCACCCTAGAAGATGTCAAGTCCTTACGCCCTGTGAGCCTAAATGATGGCACAAGTGAAGCTAGCACGCACTACAATCTCGCCTCCGCGCTCATTAAATCTATCCGCGGTAGTGATGCTAATGCAAGTATCTACTACCTAGCAAGGCTGATTGCCGGCGGAGAAAACCCAGAATTCATCGCTAGAAGACTTGTGATTTTAGCAAGTGAGGACATCGGCAATGCCAATCCAAACGCCCTAAATCTCGCCACTTCTACAATGCTATCTGTAAGCAAGATCGGCTACCCAGAAGCGCGCATAATACTAGCCCAATGCGTGATCTACCTAGCCTCCTGCCCTAAGAGCAACACCGCCTACACCGCCATAAACTCCGCGCTAGAAGCCATAAACCAAGGCGAGATCCTCCCCATAAGCCCCCATATCCTGCCGCATTCTAAAACCTACAAATACCCACATAATTTCGGCGGCTATGTAGAGCAGCAGTATTTGCTAAAGCCTTTGAAGTTTGTCAATCCCACGCAAAAGGGCTTTGAAAAAACGCTTAATGAATGGCTGGAAAAAATCCACCAAACCAAATAGCCACAAGCTAGCCCCTGCTACATTGTTTATGTAATCTTTGCCATCATAGCCCTGCTTAGATTCTCCATAACAATGGCATAAATCTGCATTTATCTTACATATTTGCCTTTGATTAGTGAAAAATACGCAATGATTAAAGACAAGTAAATCTCACATAAAGGAAGCGAAAATGACAGAGTTTGACCCAATTGATGAAAAAGTCGTTTTTGAAAAGCTTAGTAATCTTATCAATGGTATGGATTGCTCTAAGCAGAGTTTAGAGCAGCATAAAGAGCAACAAGGCGTGATTTATGCTAAAGATGGGCAGAGTATCCAATCTTCTAGCACGGATAAAAGGATTTGCTTTGCAGATAGAATCCTAAATGGTGGAATCTTACAAAACGATGGGAGCTATATGAGTGATGATAAGCAGTTTGTATATAGCCTTGATGTTAGCGGGGCTGGGCTTTTGCGTATCACTTCTGTGTGTAAAAAGACAAGCTTTACCCTAGTAAATTTCTCGCAAAAAAATGGCGATTTTGGAATCTATTTGCGTGAAAAGCCTTATAAGGAAATGGGCTTTGTGTATTGCAACACTTTTAATGTGCACCCCTATATCAAGGCATTTAAGGAAATCGCCCCCTATATTGCAAAGCGAATTTATAAGCCTGATTTCTTCACAAAGGCAGTGGTGAATGACTATAAAAGTATGCTTGCAAACCTACTTGGACCATTTTATGAGCCAAAATCATTTGACAAAGCGGTGCAAGAAATTAGCCTAAATCCCCAATATCTCTATCTTCTTAATGTCGCTATGATTGAGAGTATGAAGTATTTCACTAAGGATAATGGGCTAGTAAAAGAGCTATATATCTTTGCGAGCAATCCCACGCCCCCAGATAGCTTCCGCGCGCAAACACTTCTTAGCACGATGAAAAGTCTCAATCGCAACATCACGCAAGGAAAGCCAGAACTTGCTATCAATCAAGTGGTGTTTCATAGCTTTGCCTTGGGCGAAGAAGTGGGGTTTTTACAGGAATTAAGCAGGGATAGTGGTGGAAAATACTATAAAGTGGATTCTACTTTAGCGTTTAAAAGGGCGTTATTAAGCCACCTTGATAATGGCAGAATGCCAGAGCCAAAAGAGCTAGGCGATGATGCGAGTATAGTGCCTAGCAAGCCAGAAAAAATCCACGATGATAATCCGCCAAAAGATGTGTGAAATGGGTTAGATTTAACCCATTTAAAATGCTGACAATCCTTGTTTATGCGTTTAAAATAATCTTTATAATCTCGCACACATCATAGTTATGGCTTTTACTTAGCAGTCCAAAGATTGTAAAAGTCTCTAGCAAAAAGTCTTTATCCTTAGAATCTAAAATAAGCAAGCCGCATTCTTTAGATTCTGCCACTCTGCCTAAAAGCGTAGGGCTACAATGTAGCTCTGTGATAGGAAAGCAGACATAAAGCATAGGCTGCACACCAATTGCTCTTTGTTTTTCTTTAATGATGATTTCTACTAGCACATCAAAATGATTAAATTTATGCACCAAAAGCGGATATTTAACTTGAGATTCATAAAACTCCACGCCTAAAATATTTTTGCTTATAGGGTGGCTTCGTAAAATCTGCAAATCGCTCCTAGAATCCAAAAATTCATCATCGTTAATATTTTGCAAAAATGTTAATAAATTTGTTATTTCACTCTCTGTGATAATCCCCCATTGCGTGAAGTGGCAAAGATATTCACTAAGCTCATATAGGGCTTTTGTCTTGCCATTTGCTCCTACAAATTCTGTGTCCTGTAAAGTGCTTAGAGCTAATTTTTCTTTATCACTCTTATCTACATCATAGCCGATTTGCCACTCAATATAATGCTTTTGTGAAAATGGAATCTGTCTTGTTGCAGTAGGCAGTCCATATTCATAAAAGCTATTGCGTGTTTTTACTCTCGTTTTGCCGCTTTGCGTGGTAAGTGGGATTTCTACAAAGATTTGTTTATTTTCACATTTGTGTATTTTCATAATGCACTCCTAGTAAATCTCTAAAATACTGCGAAATTTCAGGGCTTAGAATCCTGCTTTCACTTGCTTGTATAAAATGAGATTCTAAGGCTTTAAATTGTTGAAAATCAATCATTACTTCACAATTTCCAAAATAATAAGGAATATGCGGTAAAAATGATTTAAACACATCAACATAGCAATACAGGCTATATTTTTCTTTTGTTATAAAAATTGTATTGTTATTTTCTTTGTTTATAAAAGTTTTAGAACGGCGCAGGGCATTTATATCGCGCATTGTGTAAAACATCGCTTTGACTTGCGATTTTTCCACGCGCTTTTTATTGGGGTATTTATCAATGTAATTACCAATATAATCAAACCCCTTTAGGCTAAATTCTTTTTCATCTATTGTCTTAAATTTAAAATTACAAATATATTCATAATCCATTCCCTTATTATCCCTTTTATACAGAGCGATAATAATAGGAAAATACCCCTTAGAATCCTTGCAAAAAATTTGAGAGCTAATAATTGTAGAATCTATAAGCCTATAAGCTTTTGTAAAATCTTTTAATGCATTAAAATTAGCCCTTTTAATCAAATAAGAAAGTGGGTGCAAAACACAGATAAAATCCGCCTTTAATCTCTCATAAGAGCGTAAAAAGCTTATGCCTATATCTCTGTGTTGCAAAGCAGAATCTATTTGTATAGAGTCTTTATTTTTAAGATGATTTTGCACGATAGAAGTCCTGTCATTATAAGGCGGATTACCCACGATGATAAGCCTATCAGCTTGCGTGAGATTAAAATGCTCCCTAGCAACATTATGCAATGCGTTTTTATGAAGCAAGATAACCTTAGAATCCAGCGAGCGTTTTGCGATATGCAAAGCCATTTTATCAATATCAGCTCCAATAATTTTGCTAAAGCTATCTTTAGCAAATCCGCTTTTAATCATAGCTTGTGATTGCAAGAAATTCCCACTTCCGCACGAGCTATCAAGCAGCACATAATCTTTAGAATCTACATATTTTTTAAGCATTGTATAGACTGCATTGACCAAAAAATCAGCAGTATAAAAACTGCCGAGATTGACTTTTTCTTGTGTGCTTAAATGCGTTGGTTTTGTCATTGATCCCCAAACACCCTTTTGAAAATAGAATCCACATTTTTTGTGTAGTAGCTAAACTCAAAGCATTCGCGGATTGCTGCTTCGCCGATAAGTCCCACGAGTTCGTTATCTGCTAAAAGATATTGCAAATATAAGCTCTCACCCTTGTCATTTACCGCCGCTTTGCCTTCCTGCATAACACCATTTTGTAAGTCTTGCCACACTTTCATCGCATTTCTTTGCACGATTTTATAGGCATCTTCGCGTGATACGCCTTTTTTAGGCAGCTCAAGTAAGATTCGCTGTGAAAAGACAAGCCCACCGGTGAGATTGAGATTTTTCATCATATTTTTTGGATACACCACTAGCTTTTCAAGCAGCCCCTTTAAACGCATTAGCATAAAATCTGTGGTGATAAAGCTATCTGGCAAAATAAATCGCTCCACGCTACTATGGCTAATGTCTCGCTCGTGCCACAACGCAACATTCTCCATTGCGGGCATTGCATAAGAGCGGATAATCCTGCAAAGCCCTGTGATGTTTTCACTCAAAACCGGGTTTCGCTTGTGCGGCATAGCAGAGCTTCCCTTTTGCCCGCTTTCAAAATACTCTTCTGCTTCATAGACTTCTGTGCGTTGCAGGTGTCGCACTTCTACGGCGATTTTCTCACAGCTACTAGCCAAAAGGGCTAAATCACTCATAAGCCTAGCGTATCTATCTCTCTGTATCACTTGATTGCTCACAGGGGCGGGTTTAAGTCCAAGCTCTTTGCAAACTAGCTCTTCTAACTCCATAGGCGTATGGGCGAGATTGCCCATAGCCCCGCTTAGTTGCCCCACAGAGATGACTTCTAAAGTGGATTCTAACGCCTTCAAATGCCGCCCTAGCTCATCATACCAAATCGCTAAAACTAACCCAAAGGTGATAGGCTCTCCGTGGATTCCGTGGCTTCGCCCCACCATTAGCGTGTCTTTATGCTGATATGCACGCGCCTTTATCGCCTCTCTTACTTGCTTAATATCATCTAAAATAATCTTTAAGCTATCACGCATTTGCAACGCCACTGCGGTATCTATGCAATCACTAGAAGTGATCCCATAATGCACCCAGCGAGATTCTTCGCCTAGGCTTTCCGCCACAGAAGTGGTAAAGGCGATTAGATCGTGTTTGGTAACTGCCTCAATCTCATCAATCCTAGCGATGTCAAATTTTGCATTTTTACAGATCTTTTCACAATCGCTATCAGGGATTAGCCCAAGCTTATTCCAGCCTCTAACCAACGCCTTTTCTACTTCTAGCCACGCAGAATACTTTGCATTCATATCCCATAGCTTTTTCATCTCTTCTCTTGCGTATCGCTCTACCATTTTTGCTCCTTTTTGATTAGATTCTAATACCCTGCGTTTTTCAAAGCTTTATATCTTTACAGCCCTCTTGATAGCCTAAATCACAGGCTTTCGTATAATAACTCCTTGCTTTTGTGTGATCTATCACCACCCCCGCCAGACTAAGATCATACATTTTCCCTACATCTGCACAGCTAGATTCTATTCCAGTTTTGCACGCTTTGGTATAAAGCTTAAAGGCTTGGGTATAGTCCTTTGCACCGATAAGCACCACACACGCGCGCAAAGCCCAATCCCTAGAATCCACTTTTTCATCACCTAGCCTCTTGCAAGCCAAAGTAACCCACGCATTATATCAATCTAAGCTTATGCCACGATGACAGCCCCCTAGGAGCCGCCCCCTCTATCACCGCTTATGCACCGCTTATGCCTACAAGCTTGCGCCACAATCCACATCACAAATCTTGCCCTACAACTGCTAAATTTTGCTACACTTTGCTTTCGCAAATTTTACAATCCCATTACAAAAGATCATTTATCTAGCCAAAGGATTCCTATGCTCAAACGCTTTAAAACAGAGATTTACACCTACTACAAAATGTTTATCCTAGCTCTCATCTCTATCGCTGGGATCGTGCTTATGGGGCGCAGCGAAGTCGCGCAAAATCTCTTCTCCGGGCTAGCGATTTTCCTGCTAGGAATGCTCTTTTTAGAAGATGGCTTTAAAGGCTTTAGCGGTGGGGCATTAGAAAAAATCCTAAAAAACTTCTCCAACATACGGCTTAAAGCCATACTCTTTGGGCTTAGTGCCACTGCCATTATGCAAAGCTCCACACTTGTAACAATCCTTACCCTATCATTCCTCTCTGCATCATTAGTAGGTCTAGGGCAGGCTCTTGGCATCGTCTTTGGGGCAAACATCGGCTCTACCACAAGCGGCTGGATCATCGCAGGCATTGGGGTGAAGATGAATGTCTCCGCTCTTGGGCTGCCGCTTATCACACTTGGCGTGCTTTTGCTACTTATGAAAAGCAAAAATCTCAAATCCCTAGGCTATATCCTTGCTGGCATTGGCTTTTTCTTCCTAGGGATTGCGTATATCAAAACAGGCTTTGAAAGCTACCAAAACTTTGACCTAAATGTCGCGGCTAGATTTGGTGGATTCTGGGCGTTTTTGATATTTTTTGGTATGGGGGTGCTGATCACTTCTATCGTGCAATCAAGCTTCGCCACGCTTACGATCATTATCCTAGCTCTAAGCTCTGGGAGTATCTCCTACAATGACGCCCTAGCCCTTGTGATAGGCACAAATGTCGGCGGCGTGGTAACAGCTCTCATCGCTTCTATCTCTTCTAGTGTCGATGGGCGCAGGCTCGCCATTGGCAACACGCTTTTTAATGTCGTTATAGCCATTGTGTGTATGGTGTTTTTGCCCGTGTTTAAGGAGATTGTCGAGCTAGCAAGCAGTCTTTTTGGCTTTAAAAGCGATGACTACGCGCTCAAAATCGCGCTTTTCCACACGATCTATAATGTCATCGCCGTGCTTTTGATGACGCCCTTTATCCCAATGTTTGAAGCCTTTTTGTGCAAGTTTATCACCACTTCAAAAGATGATTCCGATCGCGCACGCTACATAGACTTTGATCTAATCCCCTACCCCAACACCGCCAAAGAATGCCTACAAAAAGAAGTGCTACATCTCTTTGGCAATACGATCACAATCCTAAGCGCAGTTATTGGCACAAGCAAGCAGCGATTTTTCACACAGCGACTAGATATGGACTACTTCACGCACTCCAAAACACGCATAGATGCAGACAAGCTTGAAAATATCTATGAAAAAACCATTAAAAACATCTTTAACTCTATCATTGACTTTTCTACACATTTACGCGCAGCCCACCACCAAGACCAAGCCTTTTGCGCCGAAATAGGCAATCTCCAAAAAGCCTCGCGCAATCTTGTCGAAGCTACCAAAAATCTCAAAATAATCCAATCTAGCCTAATCAAAAACGCCAATAGCAGCAATGCCGCGCTAAAAGACCAATACACGCAAATACGGATTCTACTAGCAAATACGCTCTATGACCTAAAGCATCTCCAAGATCAAAACTCCCCCAAAGCCCAAACACCACAAGAGCGCACGCAAGCAAGCGATAATATCCAAGAGGGCATAAAAACGATCAAGAAAAATCTCAAAAAAACTAACGCCAAATCCATAAACACAATCCAAGATTTGATCAAAGACCGCACGATCACCTCCGCCCAAGCCACCTCGCTGCTTAATGACATAGCCTTTAGCACCGAAGCGTTGAAAGAGATCGTAACAGCGGCAAACTGCATTGTCAAATACGAAAATCTCCTACTAAAGCAAGAGGACGAGCAAGACAACACACCAAAAAGCTAGATCAAAGAGCCGATGAGCTAACTCATCGTGCCTTAAAGCTAGCATTTAAGCATTCTAAGCTACAATCACGCTTATTTTTTCACAAAGTGTTGTTATGGATTCTACTCTGTATCGCCCCAATGTCGCTGCGATTTTGCTCCACCCAGACTACTGCCCCGAGCAGCCTAGCACGCACTTATTTTTCCTAGCGGAGCGCATTGATATGCAAGGCGTGTGGCAATTCCCGCAAGGTGGCATTGATGCTGATGAAAGCCCAGAATCCACCCTTATGCGCGAGCTTGAAGAAGAAATAGGCACAAGCAAAATAGAGATCCTAGCAGAGTATCCAGAGTGGATAAGCTATGACTTCCCAGAATTTGTCATCACCAAAATGCGCCCATATATCGGGCAAAGGCAGCGATATTTCTTAGCTAAGCTCTTGCTAGAAGCTACAATCAATCTAGCAGCCCACACGCCAGAGTTTTCACGCTATGAGTTTGTGGAGTATGATGAGATATTTAAGCGCGTTACACACTTTAAGCGCGGCGTGTATCACAAGGTCTTTGAATTTTTCCTCCCCATAATCACACAAGCACCAATCACGCGATCACCGCGATCACAAGGAGGCACAGATCTATGCTAATTGTCCAAAAATATGGCGGCACGAGTATGGGGGATTGCGAGCGGATTGAAAATGTCGCAAACCGCGTGATTGACGCGCTACACTCCTACAACAATCCGCAGCTAGTCGTCGTGGTGAGTGCGATGAGCGGGCAGACAGATATGCTAATCAACTACACCAAATACTTCACGCCCTTGCCAAAATTGCGCGAAGTAGATATGGCTCTAAGTGCAGGAGAGCGCGTGAGCGCAGCTCTGCTTGCCATAGCCCTAGAATCTAAAGGCTACAAGGCTATCTCACTAAGTGGGCAGATGGCTGGGATACTCACAGATTCTACCCACACAAAAGCGCGGATTCTCTCCATTGACTCCACTTATACAAAATCCCTGCTTGATCAAGGCTATATCGTAGTAGTAGCTGGATTCCAAGGGGTGGATTCTAGGGGCGAGATCACTACTTTAGGGCGAGGTGGCAGCGATCTCTCCGCTGTGGCTCTAGCTGGGGCTATGAAAGCGGATTTATGCGAGATTTACACCGATGTCGATGGCGTTTATACAACCGATCCACGCATAGAGAAAAATGCTAAGAAAATCGACAAAATCAGCTATGATGAAATGCTAGAGCTTGCATCAATGGGGGCAAAAGTCCTGCTCAATCGCTCTGTCGAGCTAGCAAAAAAATGGGGCGTAACGCTTGTAACGCGCAGCTCTTTTACCCAAAAAGAAGGCACACTTATCACAGCAGAGGAGGATATTATGGAGCAGCCTATTGTAAGTGGAATCGCATTAGACAAAAACCAAGCGCGTGTAAGCATAGCCGATGTGCGCGACCGCCCGGGCATTGCTGCGGAGATTTTTGGCGCATTAGCTAGCGGGAATATCAATGTCGATATGATCGTCCAAACAATCGGTCGCGATGGCAAAACTGACATAGACTTCACGATCCCGCAAACTGATGTCGAGCAAACTAAAGTCGTTTTAGAGCCATTTTTAGTTGATGTAGAATCTATTGATTATGATTGTGATATAGCCAAAGTCTCTATCGTGGGCGTGGGTATGAAATCTCACTCTGGCGTGGCAAGCGTGGCGTTTAAGGCATTGGCAAATGAAAATATCAATATTATGATGATTAGCACAAGTGAGATCAAAGTTTCTATGGTCATCAACCTAAAAAGCGCAGAAACTGCAGTGCGCGCCCTACATAATGCATACGAGCTAGATAAATGAAAAATACAGATTTTCGCTCGTGGCTTTTGGAGACTATGCGGCTTGAGTATGATAAGTGGGCGAGCGATCGAGAGTGGCTAGAGATTGATCGCGCATTATTTGCTGATACAATGCTAGGTGCGCTTAAGCATATTGTAAGCGGTGGGACACTGCTGCTTGCTACTGATGAGCATAGAGAGTGGTTTAGCACCTACGCGCTTTCTCGATTCTACTACAACACCATCAACAGACCGCTGCTACCGATCTTTTCGCTTAATCGCCTGCTTGGCGCAGATGTCTCACTGCAGCAGGATTCTAGCCGAGAAAACATCATCAATATGCTTGATATTGCGTATGAAAATTATATGTTTTGGTATGTCGGGAGGATCAATAACCCTATCGCTGATTTGTGCAGGAGCAAGGACTATGGGCTGTTTTGGGTGATGGATCAGGGCATTAGGGGGTCGTTTCCCTTGCGTGCTAATGATGAGTTTTTGGACTATAAGCTTATGGATATGCTGCGCTTATTTGAAAAGGCTTTGTATGAAAGCATTTTAAACCGCTTAGATATTGAATAGCAGGGGATTATAATTGATAGCAGAGATTATCTTGGTCAATACCATAGAAGAAGAAGTAGAGCATTACACCTCGACACTAAATCCTAGCGATGTGCGCGTGTATGAAGAGAGCGAAATCCAGATCAAGCATATCCACGACATCATAGCCCAAGCCCACATAGCCACCGATACTAAAACGACCTTTATCATCGCGGGGCATTCTTTCCGCATAGAAGCCCAAAATGCTCTGCTAAAAATCCTAGAAGAGCCACCAGCTCATATACAATTTATCCTAATCTCGCGCAACAAAACCGCCTTTATCCCCACGATCCGCTCGCGCTGCTTGCTTACTGATAAGCGAGTCAAAGAGCCAAGCAAGCCATTTTCTCTCACACTCTCCACCCTAAGCCTAGAATCCATCTACACCTACACAACCGCGCTGGCAAAAGACACGCAAGATAGCAAGATCCACGGCAGGCAGCTTGTCGCATCGCTGCTGCACTCTGTCGCCACAGAGGGCATTACGCTTGATGAAAAAGAGCTAGCGATGTTTGATAGCGCATTAGCCCAGCTAGAAAACTACCGCCCCAAGCACCTTGTATGCCTAAATCTCTTGCTAATGATTTATGCCACATCTCACAAAAAGAGAGTAGCTAATGCACTGCACTAGGATCGCGCCAGAGTTTTTAAGAAGCACACTAGAATCCATAGGAGCTGATCGCGCTGGGGCGAAGATTATGCGCAAAAAGGGGGAGATTTTTCTCTTTTTTCTGCACGATTTATCCGTGCCACAGCTCCATATCCTAAAGCAAGAGCTGCTAAGTGTAGGCGGTGATCTCGCCACGCCAAGAGATGCGATCCTTAGCCAAAATCCCCCCTACAATGCCCTACTTATCGCCACAAGATCCCAGCTTGAGCGCGTGATCGCTAAGTGTAGAGTCCAGCCATTTGGGTTGAAGATTTTAAGCCACACTTTACAAGCTCACTTGGATTCTGGGCACGGGGATTCGGATTTGGGTAGGCAATGCGGCAGTGTTGGCGTTTTTGCGGAAGGCACGGACTGGGCGTCCGCTAACATTCCGAAAAAACGCCAAAGCTCCCACAGCCCCACCGCAATTCCTAGAATCCTTGAAGAAGAAAAACGGACTGAAAATAAAAAAGTGGATTCTAGCAGCAATGCTTATTTTCTGTCATTGCGAGCTTTGCTCCGCAAAGCGTGGCAATCCATACAAAAATATACCAACCCCCTAGAATCCACTTTTGAAAAAACAGCACAAGAAATACAAACATTGCAAAAAGCGGATTCTAGTGATACTCCCATTTTTGCTACCACAAAAACTATGGATTGCCACGCGGTGCAAACACCGCTCGCAATGACAGAAAAAAGCACCGCAAGTAAAAACGAGGATTCTAGGAATGAATATTTTTTATCGTCATCGCGAGACTTCCGCAAGGAAGTCGTGGCGATCCATAAAGGCGCGCAAGTGGATTCTAGTTTTTCTGCCCAAAACGCCTCAACTCTAAGCGACTCCACAAAGGATTCTAGGATTGTAGATGAGAAATCGGGGCACAGCCGCAGTTTCTTTAGTAAATCGGGGCTTTGCAAGCCGCGCAAGGAGATAAGACTTGGGTGTCTATCGAGCGGCGATGAAATCCCCGATTCTAGTCTAAAAGCTGAATCGCCCAAATCACACAAAGCCATTATGGCGATTATCAACCTAACCCCCGACAGCTTCTACGCCCCCTCACGCCACACAGCCACACGCGCCATAGAATCCATACAAGAGCTACTCGCACAAGGTGCTAGGCTCATTGACATCGGCGCAGCAAGCTCTCGCCCGGGCTCCCCGCTCATCTCCGCACAAGAAGAAATCGCACGCCTTAAAGAAGTATGCGCCTATATCAAAAGAGAAAATCTAAACAGCAAAGCACGCTTCTCTATCGATACTTACAATGCCAAAACCGCCGCCTACGCGCTAGAATCCGGATTTACCATAGTCAATGATGTCCGCGCACTAAGCGATAGCGATATGCCAGCAGTGGTAAGGGACTTTGGCGCGGATTTTATCCTAATGCACACAAAAGGCACGCCAGAGACTATGGCAAGCCTAGCCCACTATACGCACCTTATTAACGAAGTAGATGAGTTTTTCGCCCGTAAGCTTGAGCTACTAGAATCCAACAATGTGGGCGAGGTGATTTTAGACATCGGCTTTGGCTTTGCCAAAAATAGCGCGCAAAATCTCGCCCTAATCCAGCACTTAGCGCATTTCAAGCACTTTGGCAAAAGGCTGCTTGTAGGAGCTAGTCAAAAAAGCACCATAGGCGAGATCATCGATGCGCCAAATCCACACGACCGCTTAAGTGGGACTTTGAGCCTGCATTTGCTAGCTTTGCAAAATGGCGCAGATATTATCCGCGCTCATCATTATAAAGAGCATAGCGATATGCTAAAGATCTTGCACGCGTATGCGCAGCCTAGTCTTTTGCCTAGTGATTTGTAATTTACTATAAGGAGTTTTTGTGAAAAAGTTTTTGCTTTGGCTATGTGGGATTCTAGCAGCACTTGTGCTGCTTGTGTATATCTTTGTCTTTAGTCCTATTGGCAATATGATCATTAAGCCCATTATCCAATCCCAAATCAACAAGCACTCGCCCCTGCCGCTTGTGCTAGAGAGATTCTCCCTAGGGCTTACAGGTGCGCAAATCGTGCTAACAAATGGGCAAAAGCTCATTATCGATCTACACGGAGATTATAATCTCTTCACACTAGGAGTGGATTTTGATCTGCTTGTTGATGCTAATGATATTTCGCTTTTTGGGGAGCTTGCAGGCATAGAGCTAGCAGGAGCGTTTGAAGTGCGTGCTAAGGCGCAAGGCAAGATATTTGACACCCTAGCCATCAACGCCACTAGCGACATCGCACGCTCAAAAAGCAGCCTTAGTGCCACCCTCTATGACCTTAAGCCCACACAAATCACTGCTGATATTACTGCTCTAAGGATCAATGAGCTTTTAGCAATGCTTGGGCAAAAGCCCTATATCAGCGGAGTTTTGGGGCTACAAGCTGATATTAGCGGCACACAAGATAAAGAGCCAAACTTCAGCGGACAAGCCACGCTAGCTATCACACAAGGTGGATTCTCACAAGAGCTGATACAAAAAGACTTTGATATAGCAATCCCCCGCACAAGCTGGAATGCCAACCTTAGCGCGATCTTTGATATGGATAGCATTAAGCACAATCTCGCCTTTAATGCCAATGTAGGCAAAATCATCTCAAGTGGCATTACGCAGCTCTCGCCCTTGCTTACAAAAAGCACTTATACTATCGATCTTAGCGATATTAGTGCTTTCACGCCCCTTGTGGGGACAAAAGTGCGCGGGGCTTTGCGCACCAATGGCGAGATGATCGGCGGCTCTTCACAGATGAAAATTTCTGGCAAAAGTGATGTAGCAGGCTCTAGCACCACTTATACTGCCCTGCTAGAATCCTTTGCGCCTAAGAAAATCAGCTTTGATATAAAGCACCTAAAAATCGAGCAGCTATTCTCTATGCTCTATCTCCCCAAATACGCCACCGGACTAGAAGATGCAAGCGGAGAGGTGTGGGATTTAGATAAAGGCATAAGTGCGCAAGTGATCTCTAGCCTAAAGGGTGTGATAATGGGCGATGTGATAAAGCGCGAGTTTGACCTAGCTATGCCAAATACGCCCTTTAGCTACAAGAGCAATGTGCGGCTGCTAAAAGGCGTAGGCGAGGCAGACTTCACCCTAGAATCCACTTTGGCTAATCTCGCGCTAAATCCCATTGCCATTGACCTTAGCTCCACCACAATCGCCACGCCTTACACCATCACAATCCCAAGCCTAAAAGCCCTAAAATTCCTAACAGGGATCGAGCTTGCTGGCAAGCTTGAAGCCGATGGCAAGATAAAAATCGCAGAATCTATCCAAGCAGATTTCCACACACAAAGCTTAGGTGGGCAGCTTGATGCCAAGCTTAAAGGCAAGGAGCTTAGTGCCAAGCTCCACGATGTGGATACGATTTCACTGCTAAAAATGCTCCAATATCCCCAGATCTTTAGTGCCAAGGCAAATGGCGATCTCTCTGTCATCTCGGGCGAAAATGGCGCAAATGGCACTATGCGCCTTGTGCTATCTAATGGACACTTCACCAAAAATGACTTCACAAGATCCTTGCAGCAATACACAAGCTTAGACATTACAGGCTTGCTCTTTAATGGCGTGGGATTTGAATCACAAATCGATAACTCCACCAAGCTTAATGCAAAATTTGGGGCAAAAAGCGGGGATTTCTCTATGCAAGGGGATAATATCCTAATAGATCTAGAGCGATCCACCATCAATGCCAAGCTAAAAACCGCGATAAAGCAAGACTCTGTCGATGTGCTTCTACAAGGTGCGATAGGCTCGCCTAGAGTGGAAGTGGATTTTAGTGAGCTAGCACGCAAGAAGGCTACTCAAGCGATCCAAAAAGAGCTTGATAAGCACATTGATAAGCATAAAGATAAGGCGATTGATGCGCTTAAAGGGCTGTTTAAATGAGTAAGCACACGCACTCTAGCCCACGATCCATAGAGTGCAAACGCCTTGTGATAAAAATCGGCAGCTCTATCCTAACAAACCCTCTAGATTCTAGCGCGAGAGAATCGCACAAAGCCTGCGTGCAAGTGGAGCGGCTTAATGCCCTTTGTGCGCAAATCGCACGCCTTAAGCAAGACATTAGCGACATACTCATCGTCTCTTCAGGGGCGGTGGCAAGCGGCTTTAGCCTGCTAGGCTTCCCCAGCCGCCCCAAAGATATGATCGACAAGCAAGCCTGCGCGGCAGTGGGGCAAGCACACTTGCTGTGGCACTATGAGCAAGCCTTTAGCAAGCACTCTTTGCATATCGCCCAGATTCTACTCACTAAAGATGATCTCTCACACCCCAAGCACTATCTCTATGCAAGCGCGACTCTCACGCGCCTGCTAGAGCTAGGGACTATCCCTATCATCAATGAAAATGATCCTGTGCTAGTTGATGAGCTAAAATATATCGAGACCTTTGGGGATAATGACAATCTAGCCGCGCTTGTAGCAAGTATGATTGGCGCGGATTTGCTGCTAATACTCTCTGATGTCGATGGGCTTTATAACGCAAATCCCGCCACCAATCCAAATGCCACGCGCATTAGCGAAGTGGTAGAAATAAGCGAGCAAATCACAAGCCTAGCAGAACAAAGCGCAGAAAATAGTGTCGGCACAGGCGGTATGGCAAGCAAGCTAAAGGCTGCTAAAACAGCTATGCAAGCAGGCTGCAATGTCGCTATCATCAAAGGCACAGAAGCGGATAATATCGCTAAGTTTTTCAATGGCGAAGATGTCGGCACTTACTTTCACTTGCCGACTAATGCGATAAAAAAGCGGCGATTTTATATCGGCTATGTGGCGATCCCTAGGGGCAGGCTTATTGTGGATTCTGGAGCAAAGGCTGCTTTGCAGGAGGGGAAATCACTTTTGCCAAAAGGTGTGCTAGAAGTGATAGGGAGCTTTGAGATAGGATGGGTAGTAAGTGTGTGCGATAGGACAGGCACGGAGTTTGCTCGAGGCAAAATACGATATAGCAGCTATGATTGTGCGCAGATCATCGGCAGAGATTCTAAAGATATTGCGACAATTCTAGGGCAGAGCTATGGCGACTGCCTAATCCACCGCGATGATATGGCGATCTTGGAGTAAAGGATTTTTATGGAGTATGCAAACACGCTACAAACATTACAGCAAGCAAGTAAGACTCTAGCCCAAAGCAGTGCCAAAATGCGCAACCACGCGCTAGAAGCCCTAGCAAATGAGCTAGAAAAGAGCCGCGCTATTTTGCAAGAAGAGAATGCCAAAGATCTCGCAAATGCGCGTGCAAACGGACTTTCACCAGCGATGATTGATCGCTTAAGGCTTGATGATAGCGCGATTACAAGTATGATCCAAGCCGTCAAAGAGATTAGATCCCAGCCAGAAGTGCTAGGCGAGATTATCAGCGGTGGCGTGCGCCCTAGTGGGATTAGTATCGCGCAAGTTAGAATCCCGCTAGGCGTAGTATGTATCATCTATGAATCCCGCCCAAATGTAACGATTGATACCGCGGCTTTATGTATCAAATCAGGCAATGCGATCTTGCTAAAAGGCGGTAAAGAAGCTCACCACTCAAACACCGCCTTGCTTGCTTGTATCCACCGCGCACTAGATTCTAGCTCCATCCCAAAAGAATGCGTGCAATCCCTTGGGCTTATTGCTAGAGAAGACTTAGCTACACTCTTGCAGCAGCGCGAGTTTATCGATGTGGTGATCCCGCGCGGTGGAGCTGGGCTAATCGAGTTTGTAACTACCCATAGCAAAATCCCTGTAATTTTCCACGACAAAGGCGTATGCCACGCCTATATTGATCGCTCTGCTAAAAAGCAGCACACACTAGATATATGCCTAAATGCCAAAGCTTCACGCCCAAGTGCTTGCAATGCTATTGAGTGCATTCTAATCCACCGCGATTGTGTGGGGGAGATCTTGCCAGATTTGGTAGCGACACTGCTAGCAAATGGCGTGTGTGTGCGAGCGCAGCAAGAAGTGCTAACACTGCTTGGAGACAAAGATGGGCTAGAGCTTGCTAGTGCAAATGACTTTGGCACAGAGTTTGGAGACAAAATCATCGCGCTAAAAATCATAGAATCCATAGAGCAAGCTTTAGAGCATATCGATAAATACGGCTCTAAACATAGTGAAATCATCATCACGCAGGATTTAGAGGCTGCGGAGCTATTTTGCGGGCGCGTTGATGCAAGTGCTGTGTTTGTGAATGCCTCTAGTCGTTTTAATGATGGTGGCGAGCTAGGACTAGGTGCTGAAATGGGGATCTCCACGCAAAAGCTCCACGCACGCGGACCTATGGGAGCCGTGCATTTAACCACGACAAAATACCTTATCCACGGCAATGGCAGCATTAGAATCTAAGCACCACACTTGTGGATTTTGGGTGCAGCTGCAATAGTTTGTGATTTTGGTCATCGCCAAATAATGTAACTTTTATCTACTTTTTTGCCATATTTTTTGATTTATTATTATATATATATCCTATTTAGACTACTCTGTTACTAAGCCCTAGGGTGAAATTTTGAACAGAGAGGTGCACAATGAGTCAATACGAAAACATCAGCAATGTGTTTAAACCGCAGTATGAAAACTTCATTGGCGGCAAATGGGTTGCTCCTGTGAAAGGCGCGTATAGCGACAACAAAAGCCCTATCAATGGCAAGACACTTTGTAAAGTCCCGCTATCAAGCGAGGAGGATATAGAGCTAGCGTTAGATGCCGCACATAAGGCTAGGCAAAAATGGGGCGAGACAAGTCCGGCGGAGCGATCTAATATCTTGCTAAAAATCGCTGATAGGATTGAGGCAAATTTAGAGAAAATCGCCTATGCAGAAACTTGGGATAACGGCAAGGCTATTCGAGAAACGCTAAATGCCGATATTCCCTTAGCAGTGGATCATTTCCGCTATTTTGCAGGGTGCATTAGAGCGCAAGAAGGTAGCATTTGTGAGATTGATAATGACACAGTGGCATATCATTTTCACGAGCCTTTGGGCGTTGTAGGGCAGATTATCCCTTGGAATTTTCCTATCCTAATGGCAGCGTGGAAGCTAGCTCCAGCCTTAGTAGCAGGAAATTGTGTCGTGCTAAAGCCAGCAAGCCCCACACCAGCGAGCATTTTGGTGCTTTTTGATGTGATTGCGGACTTGCTGCCTGAAGGAGTTGTAAATATCGTCAATGGAAGTGGAGGCAAGATTGGAAAAGCTCTTGCGACTAATCCACGCATCGCCAAAGTTGCATTTACAGGCTCTACTGGTGTTGGGCGACAAATTATGCAGTTTGCCACAGAAAACATTATCCCCTGCACACTAGAGCTTGGCGGCAAATCGCCAAATATTTTCTTTGAAGATGTGTTTGAACACGAAGATGAGTATTTGGATAAAGCCGTTGAAGGCTTGGTGCTATTTGCCTTTAATCAAGGAGAAGTTTGCACCTGCCCAAGTCGCGCCTTAATCCACGAAAAGATTTATGACAAATTTATGGAAAAGGTCTTAAAACGCGTGGAAGCCATAAAAATAGGCAATCCTTTGCACGCTGATACGATGATGGGCGCACAAGTTGATGAAAATCAAGTCAAAACAATCCTTAGCTACATTGAAGCAGGGAAGCAAGAAGGTGCGCAATGCCTCATCGGCGGGGAGAGGAATAACCTAGGAGGCGAGCTAGCAAATGGCTGCTACATTAAGCCCACTATCTTTAAAGGGCACAATAAGATGAAAATCTTCCAAGAAGAAATCTTTGGTCCTGTGCTAGCGGTAACAACCTTTAAAGACGATCGCGAAGCCCTAGAAATCGCTAATGACACGATTTATGGCTTGGGCAGTGCGGTTTGGACAAGGGATATTAACAGAGCCTATCGCTTTGGCAGAGGCATACAAGCAGGGCGTGTATGGACAAATTGCTACCACGCATACCCCGCACACGCAGCCTTTGGTGGATATAAGCAGTCTGGAATCGGTAGAGAAACACACAAGATGATGCTAGAGCATTATCAGCAAACAAAAAATGTGCTAGTGAGCTACTCTATCAACAAACTTGGATTTTTTTAATCCATACACTTAAATGAAAGGATATATTATGAGTATTCCAAAAACAATGAAAGCAGCGGTTTCTAAAGAATTTGGCAAGCCTTTAGTGATAGAAGAAGTTGAAGTCCCACGCCCAAAAGCAGGGGAAGTTCTTGTCAAAATTGAAGCGTGTGGTGTGTGCCATACAGATTTGCACGCAGTCGATGGCGACTGGCCCATCAAACCCAAGTCAAATCTTATCCCCGGACACGAGGGCATTGGCAAAATCGTCGAGCTAGGCGATGGCGTTACGCATTTAAAAATTGGCGATATTGTTGGGATCCCTTGGCTATATAGTGCTTGTGGGCATTGCGAGCATTGCTTTGGCGGTTGGGAGACACTTTGTGAGAGTCAAAAAAATGGTGGATACTCTGTCAATGGTGGCTTTGCAGAATATGCAGTCGCTGATGCGAACTATGTAGGCGTGTGTGATCCCAAGCTTAGCCATAAAGAGCTCATTGACCTAGCTCCTATTTTGTGTGCTGGTGTTACAGTGTATAAGGGGCTTAAGATGACAGAAGCAAAGCCCGGTGAATGGGTAACAATCTCTGGTATTGGCGGACTTGGACACCTAGCCGTGCAGTATGCAAAGGCTATGGGGCTAAGAATTGCCGCAGTTGATGTCGCTGATGATAAGCTCGAGCTTGCAAAACGCTATGGTGCTGAAGTCGTAGCAAATGCAAAGACAGAAGATGTTGTCGAAAAAATTAGAAAAGAGACTAAAGGCGGGACACACGGCGTTTTAGTTACCGCGGTATCGCCTAAAGCATTTGAACAAGCGGTGAAAATCGCTAGAAGAGGCGGAACTGTCGCGATGAACGGCTTGCCACCGGGAGAATTCCCTCTTGAAATTTTTGGAATGATCCTTAATGGTGTAACCGTGCGTGGCTCGATTGTCGGCACAAGGCTTGATCTGCAAGAGGCGATTGAGTTTGCACAAACAGGGCGTGTAAAAGCGCATGTAAGTGCAGCTGTGAAGCTTGAGCAAGTCAATGAAGTCTTTGACAAAATGAGAAAAGGGCAGATTGAAGGGCGTATGGTCCTTGATATGGGAGCCTAAGACTGCTTGCGCGCTTGACGCGCAGGCACAAAGCTATCTAAAGGAGCTAGTATGGTAACACTACAAGGAAAAGCGGTAAGTCTCTATGGCAAGCCTATTGAAGTAGGGCAGTTTGCTCCTATTGTGTATCTCACAGGCAAAGATTTCGCGCCACATAAAATTGGCGGAGCAACTGGTAAGTATCAGCTTATTAGCGTTATCCCAAGCATTGATGGAGGCGTGTGCCAAACACAAACACGCACCTTTTATCAAAAGATATCTTCACTTGCGAATGTAGAGATAGTGTGCGTATCGGTGGATATACCTTTTGCACTAGATCGATTTTGCGTAGCTGATGGCATTAGCAATATCTCTATGCTAAGTGATTATAAAGATAATCTATTTGGTAAGGTGTATGGGCTATTGCTGACAGATGGAATGTTTGAGGGCTTACTTACTCGCGCTGTGCTTATCGTAAATGCTGAAGGCAAGGTGGTGTATCAAGAAATTTGTAAAGAGATCGCCGATGAGCCAGATTATGATGCTGCATTAAAAGCCCTGCACGCATAAGCTAGGGGACACCCCCTAGCCTTACCCCACCCTATCAATTACCACAAGCCCTATCACAAGCTTTTATCAAAGGAGATATGATGGAAATGTTGATCGATGACAAAGCACAAGCTCTCATTGATAAGCTAGAATCCTTGCACGGAGCGGTTTTGTTTTATCAAAGTTTTGGCTGCTGCGATGGCTCCGTGCCCTTATGCTATGCGAAAAAGGATTTTACACTTGGTAGCAATGATGTGTGTATCGCTAGAAGCGGCAATGGCATAGAGCTATGGACACATCAAAGTCAAGCAGATTTCTATCAAGGCAGGACTTTTCATCTTAGCGCAGAAGAAGGACTAGCAAATGAATATTCTTTAGAGTATGAAACAAATATGCGCTTTGTGGTGGTGTAATGCTATTTGTGTTTATGGCAGTAAAAATTCATATTCATACACCTTTATTTCTATCTTTTTGGCTAGATTTTTTAGGGCATAGTTGAGTGTGCCTAATCTTTCTTTGTAGGCTTCATCTTGAGCTTTTTGTGATGGATTCATTTTGCCTTTATCATTAAAGCCTTGAAAGTGGGCTTTGATGTCATAGAGTGCGGCGTTTGGATTGTAGCTTTTCTCATCTTTTGCTTGTTTGTGGTAGTGTTTGAAAAGTTCTTTTCCTGCTTGTAGCACTTCTTTTGCTTCATCGCTAAACCCTAGTGGCTTTGTGGGGATAAACGAGGATTCTAGCTCATCGTTAAATAATCTTGTTTGCAGGGGCTTAGATTTTACTTTGTCATTGCGAGCCGACTTGTCGGCGTGGCAATCTATGCTTGTATTTTTGGATTGCTTCGTTGTGGCGTTGCCACTGCCTCGCAATGACTGCTCTTGCTTGATTTTGCCTTGCAAAAAGTCTTGCATAAAGTGAGATTCAAAGACTTCGGCTGCACCAAGCTCTTTTTCGCTAAAAGGGATAAAGAGTGGTTTATACCCTCTTTGCTTGTGATTCTATTTTGTCCGTGAAAAAGCATAAAAATAAGGCAGTCATTTTGAAACTCTGTGTCCTTTTCCCATTTGTTATTTGGAGCTAGAAACTGGTCTCTATCATTTATCCAAGTGGCTTTGATACAATGACGGACAGAGAAATAGACAGAAAATGGGATAAGATTATTTTGCGTGATATTAAGACAATATCTTGCTAGGGGTTTTAATAGCAAACAAACTTTTTGCTGATTTTGAAAATCACTTGGATAATTTGAAATTAACCCTAGCATTTCATTTGCAGAATCTTTAAAATTAACCCACCATTGATTCAAGGATTTGTGTTTATCTAGCGTTGTATAAAATCTCTTTTTCCCTAAACTCGCCCCATTTTCATCAAAAATATCTAGGGTTATGCTGCTTTTCATTCAACGCCTTTTAGCATATCGCTTAGAATCTGTTTTAACTCATCTTTGCTTATCTCATCACTTGCTACGCTTACAATTACATCTTCTAGCTTTTGGTAAAAGTCCTTTGGTGTGGCTTTGTGATTTAGCATTATAAACGCATCGCCTATAAGTAATGCGGTGCGTTTGTTGCCATCTGCAAAGGGGTGGAACTTCACACAGGCAAACATTATATGCGTAAGCTTGTCTATAAAGCTTGGGTAGTAGTCATCATTTTGGATTTGTGTTAAAGCAGAATCTAAAAGGGCGATTTGCTTAGGGTTTGCCCCTTTTAGTCCGCCTATTTCATCTAGCATATCATCGTGGATTTTTTGCACTTCTTGTAAGCTTAAATATCTCATTTATCTTTTAGCCTTTCAAATACTGAGCGAATCTCTGGGTCTTGTAGTTTGCTTTGTAACTGCTCTCTTACACTTTCAAAATCGCTTTTAGATTCTAGCTCTTTGATAATCTTTAAATCACTTTTTAAGCCCTTTAGGCTTTCAATCACTTGCAAAAGTTTAGAATCTACATTTTCTAGTATTAAAGTCATTTGCTACTCCTTTTTTTGCTTGAATTTTAGCAAAAATTTTTTAAGCCTTATTCCGCCCCACTTAAATCCCATACTAAAAAGCCTATGGGGAAGTTTCCCTTGACATTATCAAAGGTGTAGGCTGGAGCGATAAAATTAACTTTCCAATCTCACTTCCTTGCGTTTAATTTTCTTTTCTCTACTCTGTGCGTTGGCTTGAAGTTCTGCGTGTTGGTTTTTTATTTCAAGCGGCCAGTCTGCTCCTTGCTCTTGCACATTCCACTCTGGGTGTTCGCTTTCCACACTTAAATAATCTTCCACGCAACACTGCTCTATAAATTTATAAGAAATGGAAACATTTTTGACCTTTTTTAAGCCAAATAATCCTTTCACTTCTTTTTCAAAATTCTCTTGGTAAATCATATAAAATTCTATTTTCTTGCCCTGTAAAATCGTATGATAGAGAAAATACCAAACACCAAAACTTCTAATACTTGGTCGCCCATTTACTCCACCGTCTCTGTAAATTTCTAAAGTGCTTTTGATTCCACCTGTTGCTTGGCTTCCACCGATTTTTTTAATCTCACCATCTACCACAATGAGATACACTCTAGCTACATTTTCTCTTAAAATTTTTTGTGATAGCACCTTGCCATTTTCATCTTTTAAATCTTTTAAGTAATTAAAATTAAGCTTTGTGCTATCACTTACAAATTCCACATCAGCGATTTTAAATGCAGTTTTTACTTGTTCTATTTTCATTTCACTCCTTTATAATCAAAAGCTCGTGGCTTTGCTTGGTGTTGTCTATATCGCCCCTTTCAATGCGATTTTTACCTATTCTTGTTTCGCCTTGTCCCATTGTATATTGCCATTTTGGTTTTAAGATTTTAAAATCCTTATAAGCTTCTCGCACAAACTCACAATCATTATAACTTAAAACAAACTTGCCTTTATGGTTTTTAAGACATTTTGCCAAAAGCTCGTGATTAAAGCTATTGTGATGAATAGGGAAATTTCGCATAGGATAGATTCCTTTAAACATTTTAGAATCTCCCTCTAAAAAATATGGTGGGTCGCAATAGAAAAAATCAGTAGGATATTTTTCAAACACCGCTTCAAAACTCGCCATTTCTACTTTAAGATTATGCGTTTTAAAATCTCTAATTTTTTCTAAGGCTTTTAAATAGCGATTTTTGTCTTCATAGATTTTGCTCATCCAACCTAAAAATCCGGGTCCATAACTTAGATTAAAATTAAAATAATAATCTCTTGCAAGGGTTAGAGAATCTAGCTCTATCTTAGGTTTATTGTTAGGGTTTTTATGTCTTTCATTCCAAAATAAACCTAGCTCATTTTTGATTTTTGCGTAATTTTCTTTTGTGGGTTTAAGCTTTACAAGCTCATTATAAAGTGCGTTAGAATCTTTACATAAAATTTGCCAAAAATTCACCAAAATATCAAATATATCAAAAGCTAAAACTTCAATATTAAGCTCTAAAGCTGCTGCTACTTCCACGCTCCCACCGCCGATAAATGGGCTAATAAGTCTTTTTGTATCACTAGGAATCTGTTCTAAAATTAACCCCACAGCCAAAGATTTACCCCCACCATAACGCAAGGGGCTTTTTGTATAGCGTTTATAGGCTAAATTTTTGCCCTTGAGTTTATGTAGAAACATATCCCTTTTTGTTGAGTCATAAGGAATAAATAAATTGCATTGATTGATTTTTTGTGTCAAAATTATCCTTTTTATTTTTTATCTTATGTCAAATTCTATCATTGTAGGCATTATAAACTTAATTTATAAGTGAAATCAATTTTGAATGGTAAAACTTTCATACAAAAATCAATCCGCCCTATTTGTTTTTAAG
The DNA here is from genome assembly GCF_030249855.1 of Helicobacter zhangjianzhongii. Taxonomy (NCBI): domain Bacteria; kingdom Pseudomonadati; phylum Campylobacterota; class Epsilonproteobacteria; order Campylobacterales; family Helicobacteraceae; genus Helicobacter; species Helicobacter zhangjianzhongii. The sequence goes on along the minus strand of NZ_JANURN010000010.1, from coordinate 15,182 downwards.
CTCTTCTTCTGGGAGATTTAGGGGATACATTGGGGTCCTTTGGTGTGGGTCGGCTCTTTGGAGCTAGAGCTGGGGGGCTGAAGTGCAAGAGTCTAAATCGCTAGCGATTAGCTCTAGGGGGTGCATAAACTTTGCTTTTACTTGCGCTTGGGCTAGGGAGTTGGTAAGCTGCATTCTACACGCGCTGCACTCTGCGCTGACAATGTGGGCTTGCGTGCTAGCTATCATCTGTGCCTTTGGTGCGCCGGCTTGTAGCGTGAGCTTGTAGCGATCACTTTGCATACTCACCCCGCCAAAGCCACAGCATCTATCTGGCTCGCTCATCTCGATAATGCGGTGCGATTTTGCTAGCAGGGCTCGCGGCTCGCGGTGGATTTTTAGCACCTTTTTGGCGTGGCAGGGGTCGTGGTAGGTGATGGTGGGGCTGCGGGATTCTAGCCCACAAGCCGAATCCCTCAAGGATTCTAGCAGGGTAGCAAGAGTAGTGTGGTGGTAGAGCCACTGGCTTGCCATAGCCATTTTGCTTGTAAGCTTGCGCAGACGCGGGATCAGCGTGTGTGCTTGCTCATCGCGCTTTAGGGCGTTTTCCCAATCGTGCATAAGCATAGCCGCGCAAGTCGCCTCTGGGATTAAGATCGCATCTACCTCATCAATAAAGCTCTCAAAATACTCGATATTACGCTTAATGAGCGTTAGCACACTTGCAATATCGCCGGTGAAAAACGCCGGCGCACCGCAGCACTCTTGGCTTGGCACAAGCGCGTCAATCCCTAGCTTATCTAGGATTTTTAGCAAGCTTATGCCGACATTTTGGTAGTTATAGTTTGCCAAGCAGCCGATAAAAATCGCCACTTTATTATGCGCTAGATTCTGGGATTTAGGCGCACTAGCTGGGATAAGCCCGCTATAAGTGTTAAGGAAGCTTTTTTTGCCAAAGGGAAAGATCACGCGCTTGCTAAAGGGCAGAGTATTGCCCTGCTTGCCTTGCTTAAACACACAGGGCGAGATAAAGGCTACTATGCGAAAGACCATATCCATAAGCTTGCGGTGTTTTAGCAAGAAAAAATACGCCCTTTTATACCACGCGATCCCATACTGCTTGGCTATGTCTATGCGGATTTGCTCAATGGCTACATCAACGCCAAGATTTGATGGACAAGCCTGCACGCAAGTGGTGCATAAAAAGCAGGACTCAAAATACTCTTTTGCAAGCTTATCAAGCTGCAGCTCCCCCCTAGCATACGCCCCTACGAGATCCAAATACCCCCTAGGTGAAGTTACCTCTTCTCTATGGATTTGATAAATCGTGCAGCTAGGGATACATTTGCCGCATTTCACACACGCTTGAGAAACTGCTTTAAAATCTATCATATTGTCTTACTAAAGGCGCGTTTGTGGGATTTCTCTAGGTAGGTATCAAAGACCATAGCGATATTGCGGATAAGCATAGCTCCCGTGGGCGTGGTGTAAAGCCCCTTTTCATTATGGATCAAAATGCCTAGCTCGATGTATTCTTGTAGGCGCGCTAGCTCTTTGGCAAAATACGCCCTAAAATCACGCCCCCACTGCTGCGCAAAAGGCGCGAACTCTATGCATAGATTATTCATAAGCTCCATAATGACACTTTTGCGCAGTATGTCTTCTTGGCTTAGGCTAATGCCTCTCTCTAGCGGCAGCCTGCCTTCATCAATGGCTTTTTCATACTCGGCTAGGTCTTTGGTATTTTGCGCGTAATAGTCATAGCCCTCGCCGATAGAAGTCAGCCCTATGCCAATCGTCTGTGAAAATCCACGAGTCGTGTAGCCTTGAAAATTGCGGCGCAAAGAGTGGGACTCTAGCGCGTGGTAGAGCTCATCGCTCTTTTTGGCAAAGTGATCCATACCAATCATCATAAAGCCTTTTTGCGTGAGAAAATCAATCGTGGATTGTAGTATCTCAAGCTTGCTTTCTGGACTTGGCAGGGCGTTTTCATCGATTTTGCGCATAGTTTTTTTCATCCACGGGATATGGGCGTAGTTGAAAATCGCTAGGCGATCTGGATCTAGGCTTACCACCTTTTCTAGCGTTTGCATAAAGCTTTTCACACTTTGATTAGGCAAGCCATAGATAAGATCAAAATTGATCGAGCTAATGCCGGCATTTCTAGCGATTGTTACAGCCCTTTGCACAAGCTCTACACTCTGGAATCTATGCACCGCTTCTTGCACTGCTTCATCAAAGTCTTGCACGCCAAAGCTTAGGCGATTAAACCCACCTGCACGCAATGCTTGCATTTGCTTAGGCGTGAAATAGCGCGGGTCAATCTCACAGCTCACCTCTGCATTGCTCGCAAAATTGGGGAAGCTTTTGCGCACAAGCTCTATCACTCGTGCTAATTGCTTCTCATCAAAAAAGCTCGGCGTCCCCCCACCAAAGTGCAGCTGCACCACCTCTCTTGTCGTATCTAGCAGGCTTGATATAATCGCTAGCTCCTTTTGTAGATACGCTATGTAGCGGTCTTTTTTGTCTTCTTTGCTTGTGTAGATGACATTGCAGCCGCAAAAGTAGCAAGCACTGCGGCAAAATGGCAAATGCACATAGAGTGAGAGCGGAGTAGAATCCACTTTTGCCCTTTGATCGCTGCGCTGAAAGGCTTGCTTTAAATCTTCATAGCTGAAGTCTTGGGTAAATTCTACGGCTGTTGGGTAGCTTGTGTAGCGTGGGGCTTGGGTCGAGTAGCGTGCCAAAAATGCAAAGTCTATGGCAGTGCTAGAATCCACTTTCATCGCATACCTTTTGAGAGAAATCGCTCTGGCAGTGTTAAGAAAAGATTTGGATACTGCTTTTTGATCGTCTTTACTAGGGATTTGGTGTTGATTTTAGGCAGAGAGCCATCGGGCAGGCGTTTGGACTCTATATTTTCTAGGGCTACTGCCATCACATCATCAAAATCTATGGGGATATTTTGACTAATATCGCGGGATAGCTCTAGGTAGAGCTTTTCTTCGTGGGCGGTGCGGATAATGCCGATAATATGCTTTAAGATATTTTGCGGCATTACGACATATTCTTGCCCCTCATCATCTTCGATAAACCACGCTTCTTGCGGATTAAACTCACCTTTTTCTAAATTAAGCAATATCTGTGTGCTAGAAATTTTGCTTGCTTTAGCAAGATTATTGGAGTGGAAAATCTGCGCTGCGTTTAGTTGCTTTGAGCTAGTAGCCATAGCATAATTCCTTGTTGGATATAAAGTCGATTGTGCGCTTCTAGCCACACTTTGCTCTGCGCACTCTCGATGACTTCTTCACTCACCTCATAGCCGCGATAGGCTGGCAAGCAGTGCAAGAATATCGCCTTAGAATCCGCATAGCCCATAAGCGTGCTATCAACACAAAAGCCTGCAAAATCGCGCAATTTACGCTGCTTTTGCTCCTCTTGCCCCATTGATACCCAAGTATCGGTGATGATGATATGCGCATTTCTAACTGCTGCAATAGGGTCGTTGGCATAGGTGATTGTAGCTTGTGAGTGCTTGGCAAGCTCTACGGCAGATGCACAAATATGCTCTTTAGCTTCATAGCCCTTAGGCGTGGCAAGCCGAAACTCTAGCCCCAAAATCGCCGCGCAATTAAGCCACGAATGCGCCATATTATTGCCATCACCGATATAGGCGACTATGGGGGATCCTACGCGAGCAGGGGGCTTGGGGGCGTTGGGATTATGTCCTGTAAATTCCGCATAATAGGGAGCAAAGTCATCAAGGTAGAATCCACATTCTAGCATTGTCAGCACATCTGCTAGCACTTGGGCTGGGTGGTAGGAGTCTGTGAGTCCATTGATCACAGGGATCGTGCTAAAGCGCGCTAGCTCTTCTAAAGTCTCTTGGCAAAATGTCCGCACCATCACCATATCTACCATACCGCTAAGCACTCTTGCTGTATCGCTGATCGGCTCTCCTCGCCCGATTTGCGTATCTTTGCCCATAAGCACGATCGCCCTGCCCCCTAGCTGATTGATCCCTGCTTCAAAGCTCACGCGCGTGCGAGTAGAGGGCTTCTCAAAAATTAAGGCGACATTTTTATCGCGCAAGCTAGCTGTGTGCAAATGTGGCGGCACAAAGTCTCTATAATGAGACTTGGCGTGCTTATGCACAAAAGCTAGCGTGATGATCTCATACAACTCCGCTTTGCTAAAATCTTTGAGTGTGAGAAAATGTCGCATACTTCCTAATCCTTTTATCCTTATGGGCTTTGCTTCCTATGCTATTGGGGCTTGTGTCTTCAGCTAAAAGGGTTAAATATACTTGAAAATCACTAAAATACTGCTTAGTTTTAGGAGGGCAGGCAAACACAGAGCAAAAGCTAGAATCCACTTTTTCAAAAAAGTGGATTCTAAGAAAAAGCCCAAATTTGTCATCGCGAGCAAGTGCGGTAGTGCTTGCGTGGCGATCCGCAGCACAAAAGTGGATTCTAGTGTAAAGGCGGCTATGCTAGGTATCACACAAACGCTAGAATTTGTCTATAATATAAGCAAACAATACATAGGTGGAATGATGATTAGTGTATGTGGTGGTGGAGCGTGGGGCAGCGCGCTGGCATTTGCTCTAGCGCATAAGCAAGAGGTGCGGATCTTTTCACGGCGCAAGCTAGATGATAAGTGGGGGACACCCTTTGGCATTAGGCAAGTGAGCCTAGAAGAAGCGTGCGAAGCGGAGCTTATAGTGATCGCCATTAGCGTGGCGTATCTGCGTGAGTTCCTTGCCACAATGCCCAAAAACCCACGCGCACGCTATCTCTTTGCCTCAAAGGGCATAGAGGAGCAAAGTGGGGCATTTGTGCATCAAATCGCGGCGGAATTTATGGATCCTAAGAATATTTGCGCGCTTAGTGGTCCAAGCTTCGCCAAAGAAGTGCGCCAGTGCCTGCCCTGTGCCGTGGCTATCCACGCGCAAGATCCGCGCATAGCACAGAGCTTTAGCACAGCATTTCCTAGCTTTATGAAAATGTATGTAGGCGATGATTTAGTAGGCGCGGAAATCGCAGGAGCATACAAAAATGTCATAGCCATTGCCGGCGGGATAAGCGATGGCTTAGGGCTTGGCAATAATGCTAAAGCCGCCTTGCTCGCTCGTGGGCTTGTGGAGATGGAGCGATTTGGGCGAGTGTTTGGGGCAAAGACGGAGACATTTTTAGGTCTCTCTGGCTCGGGGGATTTGTTTTTGACAGCTGGCTCTACACTCTCGCGCAACTACCGCGTGGGGCTAGGGCTTGCGCAAGGTAAGTCGCTGCAAAGCGTGCTAGAAGAAATAGGCGAGGTAGCTGAAGGAGTGCGCACCGCACGCGCTATCCACACAATCGCCACGCGCAAAGACATCTACACGCCCATTGTCAATGAAGTGGTGCAAATCCTAAATGGCAAGCCGTGTAGAGAGGGGATTCTAGCCCTTATGGCACAAAGGGACTAGCAAGAGATTTGGTCTTAGAGATAACATTAGCGTGATATGGGGATTTGAAGTAGTTATTATCATCTCTCTCAAACTCCCCATAAAGCTCATTGCACCTAGCTACTCACTAGAATCTACTTGCTACTTCTAGGTAAAATGCCCTGCCCGGGGCGCGATAGTAGGCGTAATATTTGTAGTCAAGCAAGTTGGTAAAATTAGCACTTAGCTCAAGGTGCTGGAATCTATACCCTAGCCGCATATCAAGCAAATAGTAAGCATCACTGCTAGAATACACGCCCCACACCTTTTGGCTTGCATTATCTAAGTCTTTATACCGCTTGCTTGCCATCTCACAAGAAAGCGATCCAAAGAGCCTGCCATCATCATAGTAGAGCTGCACATAGCCTGAATGCTCCGGGACTCCGGCTAGGCGATTGCCCGCTGCTATTACTTGGCTGCCTGATATGAGATCTTGGGTAAGTTTGGCATTGTAGAGTGTGTAGCTAGCAAACAGCCCCCCATAGCCAAAAAGCTTTTGCCTATATGATAGCTCTATGCCGTTTATGCGGGCTTTTTGGGCGTTTTCTAAATTTTTGCCTATGGTGGTTATGGCATTGGTGAAAAAGCTATCAAAGTAGTAGATTTTTACCTGCGCGGCAAAAGTGGATTTTGGATATAAAGACTGCTCTAGCCCTATATCATAGCTATAGAGCTCTTCTGGCTTTAGGTGTGGATTGCCCGAAGTCTGGACGCCATCGTTGCGGATATAGTCGCGGAATTTTTGGTTGAAAGTAGGGGCGCGAAATGAGCTACCCCCTGAAGCCTTGATGATTGTCGTGGCATAGTCGCTAGAAAAGGGCGTGAAATTTAGCGAAAGCTTTGGGGAGAATTGATTATGCGTAGCATTTGGGGCATTGGGCTTGGTGGTGTCTGTGTAGTTAAAGCCCTGCCATAAATCCCACCGCCCGCTAAGCCCGGTGCTAAAATATTTGCTCCACGCAGCTTGATAATGCACAAATACGCCTAGGAAATTATGCGCCCCGGTGATTGTCTTGCTAAGTGCGGTGCTAGAGGCAAAATCGCGCCAATCGCTAAGATTATAGGCATTTTGCTTATAGCCGCTATATCGCTCCTGCACGCCAAAAAGCAGACTATGGGCTTGGGACAAACGCAGGGTAAAAGTGCTTTCAACATTGAGTGTATTGTAGTGGTGATCTTGCTTGCTCCCAGCTCCGCCAAAGGGCGAAGCCCCGCCGCTAGGACCAGCCCAAATATCATTGCCATAGGTGTGATTTAGGCTTGTGCGCCACTCATTGCTGCCAAAGTAGTGTGTATAGCTTAGTGCGGAGATAACTTGATTGTAGATTTCATTGCCCATACCGCCGACAAACGCATAAGGTGCGCTGCCTTGTGCGCTGTTTGGGCTTGTGGCATTACCCCACGCGACATTGCCATTTTCATCGCGTAAATAGCTTTGCTGGCGGTGGTGGATATAGTTGTAGTTAGAGTATTGCACCCACGCATCTAGCACGCCACTACTGCCAATATCTGCTTGGGCTTTGATTTTTGCATCGTGTGTGGCATATCGCTGGCGTCCCATATCGCCCACAAGCACAATCGGTGTGCCATCGGTTTTGTGCGATGGCACGCTACCGCTTAAGCCACTTATGCCATTATCGCCGCTAGCATTGACCCACGCATTATCCGCAGCATAGCCGCTAGAGAAGCTTCCACCATAAGTGGCTTTCACGCGCAAGGATTTGTTAAAAAAGCTATCGCCTATGCTTAGATACCAGTTTGTTAAATTCTCTGGTGCGCCATTTTGGCTAAATGGATTCCCATAGCCTAGGCTACCATACACAGAGAGCGAATCAGGCATAGCGGTGATGAAGTTGATAGCCCCACTAAGCGCGCCTGAACCATACAGAGCCGAGCTTGCCCCACGCGTGATTTCCACGCGCTCTAAGTCGTGCGCGCGCATTGTGGTTAGCATTTTGGTGTTGTTATTGATGTCATTTAGCACCACGCCATCTACCATTAGCAGCGCACCATTATTGATCCCGCGAATCATCGCGCCATCAAAGGTCTCCATACCTCTGCCCTTAGGCTGAAGCACGCCCTCGTGTCCGCGCAAAGTATCGGTGAAGCGATAATTAGGGCGGATAGCAATATCGTGCTTGTTGATTATGCTGGTATTGCCTGGGGCTTGCTCTATGGGTGTGGGGATTTTGGCAGCGATTGTAGTAACAGGCTGCAAGCTCTTTGTCTCTTGGGGGGTTTGTGGCTCTTGCGCGGTGGCTGAAACTTGCGTAGCTATGCTTGCTACAAGCGCGGTGGCTAGGGTCGCTTTATGTGTCATTACTATCCTTTGCTCTATCGTTTGATTGTGCGATCAAGGTATGATTATAGTTTATTATTTCTTACTATGGTATTAAGTTATTTATATTAGTAATATCAACAAGATAAATATAGTGTAGATTCTATCTTTTGACTAGGGGGCAAGGCGTGCGTGGCGATTGATTAGCCAAGTGATATTAGAATGCAACTCCCATTTAACCACAAGGAGCTTATATGAAGAAAATAGCCATATCCTGCATAGCCGCTAGTATGCTTATCCAGCTATCTATGGCAGACCCTGCCAATCACAGCACACATACTCCAAGCCACACACATACAGCCCAAGCCCTAGAATCCAGCACACAAGAAGTCCTAGATGCGATGCACGCCCCAATGCTAGAGACAGAGTTTGTAGAGAGTGGGGAGGTAAATGTGGATTTCATCAAAAATATGATCCCTCACCACCAAGGCGCGATCCTCTCATCAAAGAAGCTCATCGCAAGCAAGGATCTAAACCCCACACTTAAACAACTCGCCCAAAACATCATCACAGCACAAGAAAAAGAGATCCTATACTTTACTAAGCTTTTGCGCGATGAAAAGCAGCTTAAGCAGACACTACCGCAAGAGCAATACCAGCAGTTTGTCAAACAAGCCAAAAGCGATATGGAAGTAATGATGCAAGAGATGGTAAAGCTTGATAGCAATGAAACGCTAGAGCGCGCGTATATGAAAGCTATGATCGCCCATCATCAAGGCGCGATTGATGCAGCAAAGCAGATACTAAGCATTACAAATAATGCCACTATTACAAAAATCGCTAAAGAAATCATCGCCACTCAAGAAGATGAAATCAAGCAGTTTGCAACACTGCTTGGCAGATAACAGAGCTTGACAAGCCCACGCAAATATCGCGCCTAGAGTGCCTAGCAGATCGCTACTGCTAGGCATTGATAAGCTTGTAGATCCTAGATTCTAGCCCCTATCCTAGAACCCCACAAGCCACCACACCCACACAAACTTATCTCACACTTATAGCCGCAGAAGCTTTATACTAGAATCCACTTTTTGACAAGGATTCAGCTTGCGCAGCTAGAATCCCAAAGCAGTGATGAAACAAGCCTAAACCCCCTAGAATCCACTTTTTATTGTCATTTTGGGATTCTAAGGATTTTCTAAAGAAACATCGGCTTGCGCCGAGCGTTTTACTTGTTTTCTAAAGAAACATCGGCACAGCCTAAGCGGTATCCCTTGTTTTCTAAAGAAACTTCGCTTTGCGGTGGGGCTGTGGTGTTTGGCTCGCTCGCAACGACAAGCGCGGATCTAGGCTTACCACCAGCTATGGAGATGTTCCATATATCTTTGCCAGCTTTCTTGAGGGCTTTAAATGGAGGGCTTAGGACTCACTAAGTCTTAAACGCAGAGATCCCGCCATCTAGCTCTTTGGTCTTTTGCTCGGTGCTTTTCACGATAGATTCTACCTGCTTGCCTAGCTCTTTGGTGCGCGATGAGAGCTTGATGATTTCTTCCATTTGCTGGCTTAGGCTAAGAGTCTTGGCAAAGATTTCTTCATTTTTCTTAGCGATATTGCCAGATGCCTGCAAGCTCTGGTCTAGAAGCTCTTTGGTGCGGTGGGCGTTATTGATGAGATCTTGGGCTTGGTCTGCGACTTGCTGGGCTTCTTGCGCGGTGGATTGGATCTCTTCTCCTACTTCTTGTATGCTCTGCACACTCGCATTTGTCATCGCAGAGATTTCGTTTAAGGATTTTTGCGTGCGCTCCGCTAGCTTTCTTACCTCATCTGCCACCACAGCAAAGCCCCTGCCGTGCTCCCCTGCTCTAGCGGCTTCAATGGCGGCATTTAAGGCTAGGAGATTGGTTTGATCAGCAATATCTGCTATGAAAGAGAGTGTTTGGCGCGTTTGGTCGGCATTTTCTACAAGGACTTTCGCACTTTCAAAAATCTGCTGATGATCTTGGCTTGATTGCTGCATTTTGCTTGCGACAGATTCTAGATCTTGTATAAACTCATCAAGCGCATTTTGCGTGTTTGAGACATTTTCTACCATTTTGGCAATATCATCTTTAGTCTGCTGAGTCTGCTGGGCTATATCTTTGGCAAACACACCAACCGTATCGATATGTGCTACTTGTATGGAGGAGTTTTTGGATAGCTCTAGGGAGATTTCATTGAGATTGTTTATAGTCTGGAGATTTTCCGTGGAGACATTTTTAGCGATTTTTATGGTGTTTTGGATTTTTTCTATAAAGCGATTGAAAAATGATGAAGTGATCCCTACTTCATCTTGCCTCTTTATGGCTATGCGTTTGGTGAGATCGCCCTCTTTGGTGCTGGTGAGATCCTGTGCCATAGCGCGTAAAAATCCTAGTGGAGCGATAAGCTCCCTTTCAAAAAACACCCACAGCCCGCCCAATGCCATTAGACACGCCACAGCCGTTGTGCCAATGACCCAATACATACTCTCTACAATCCCTTCGTGCAGCTCTTTGAGCGAGATTTTCAGCTCCATAACGCCTAGGACTTCATCTTTTTGCGCATTGGCGTGGCACATAAGGCAACTATCTTGGGCTATAAGCGGCTCATAGAGCAGAGCAAACTCTCCGCTAGATTCTAGCACTGACTCCTTGCCATCAAAGACCTTGCGCACGACTTCTGTGGGGATAAGCGGCTCCTGTATGGCAAAGAGCTCCACCACGCTTGGAGCTTGATAGATCTTGACATCTTCGATACCTGGGATAGATTTAGAGTCCTGCACGCTAGCTTCAATGGCTTCTCTTGAGCCGATATTCATACCCGCGCGGATTGTGTAGAAGATAGATTTACTAAGCATACTTACTGTGTGAGTGGATTCTTTTTTGGCAAGTTTGTTGAAGTTGCTTTGCAGCAGGGCGATTAGCCCAAGCACCCCCACGACAAAAAACACAATCAATGTAAAAATCATCTTCGCACGGAAAGTCTTTAACATCAGCACTCCTTATATCCCCTTATGCACGATTAGGATAGCTGATTTTGACTTAGCTACGACTTAGCACTAGCCTAAGACTTGGCAAAAAAGCGGTGGAAAAAGCCTGCGATGTTGCTTTGCTTGGTGCGTGAGAGAGCTAGCTCGCCACTTTTGACATTTGTGGTGATTGTAGAGCCTGCGCCGATGATTGAGCTAGATTCTATCTCCACAGGGGCGACTAGCTGGGTATCGCTGCCGATGAAGACATTTTGCCCGATAATGGTGCGATGCTTTTTCTTGCCATCATAATTACAAGTGATTACCCCAGCCCCTACATTGCTCCCAGAGCCTATCTCGCAATCCCCAAGATAGCTTAAATGCCCTGCTTTCACGCCATTTAGCTGTGCGGACTTAGTCTCTACAAAATTGCCTATATGTGTGTGAGAGATATGGCTTTTGGGACGGATATGCGCCATAGGACCGATGTCGCTATGCTCTATCACACTATCTTCTATCACGCTACCTGCTTTGATATGGGAATGCTTAATGACACTTTTGCCACAAATGCGGACATTATTTTCTACCTCGCACTCTCCTTCAAACTCCACCCACTCTTCTAGATAAATACTCTCTGGCAGCCGCATAATCACGCCTTGATCCATAGCCCTTTGCCTAAGAGCTTGTAGGCGGATAGCTTCTGCTTGAGCTAGCTCGCTCTTAGAATTGACGCCCATAAACTCGCGCGCATTGCCATAAAAGGGCGCGATTAGTGTGTTGGGCGTTGGCTTTGAGCGATAAATCGTGGATTCTGCGGCGGGGGCTTGGCTCTCCGCTAGGTAAATCCCTTCGCCCCCGCCTTGAAAGCCACAATTTCTCATCTCAAATCCTTCCGCCTGCGGCGTGGCTACATTTTGAGCATTTTGGGCGAAGCTCCTAGAATCCTTTGCTGGCTCGTGTAGTGTGGCGGTGTCAAAAGTGGATTCTAGTTGAAGTTGCTCGCGGCAGGATTTTTCACGCCCAGCCTGTTTGTCTTCTTCTAGGATTCTAGGAATTGCGCTTGTTTGTTTATCCATCTCGGGGCAGGATTCTAGGATTTGCGATGAGAAATCTTTGCTTTGCGAGCGCGCGCAAGGGCGCATACTTGGCGTATGTAACCGCCGCGCGCGCGATGCAATCAAAGATTTATCGCGCAAAGCTGAATCCCATTGTTCTCTAGCTAGCGCGATAATGTCGGTTAGATAATATTCTCTCTGCGCATTATCATTGCTAAGTCTAGGCAGGCTACGCTCTAGCAGCTCTGTATCAAAGGCATAGATCCCAGCATTGACAAGTGTTATGGCTTTTTGCGCTTCATCGCAATCTTTTTCTTCGATGATTTTTAGCACCTTTGGCGTGTGTGCAAATGTGGATTCTAGCACCACGCGCCCATAGCCGCTGGGATTCTCAAGATCCAAGACACTAAGGACAATGGGAGCATCAATCAAGATAATCGCTCGCATAGATTCTGCGCTGATAAGTGGCATATCTCCATTTAGCACTAAGGTGCGCGGATATTTGACAGCAAACATCTGCTTACTAGAATCTATCTGGGCTTTGGGGCTAGGGTGGCTAGAGGCTTTGCTAGATTCTAGCTTCTCATCACTCACGCACCCTTGCATTAGCGCGCCGCCTGTGCCGGGGAAATTTTGGCAATCTTGCGTGTGGATTGTGATAGAAGCATTCTCTCCAAAATACTCGCGCAAATGCGCCTCTATGGCTTCTTTTTGGTGGTGTAGCACGATATGCACATCATCGCTTACTTGCAATGCCGCTTCAGTGATGCGCGCGATCATCGACTTGCCACAAATGCTATGCAGCACTTTGGGCTTATTTGATTTCATCCTGCTGCCAACCCCTGCCGCTAGGATTATAATAGAGCTTTTACACATCGCCATCTCCTTTGCTACTCTCCACACACTTCTCAAACAAATACTTATGCTCTTGTGGTAATGCTTCATATATACACAATGCTAGCTCTTGTATCTCCCATAAGGCGTGCTTACTCGTGCGTAGTGTTAGGAAGTTTTGCAAGCTTCTTGCATTGATAGTCCAAGTAAGCTCAGTCAAGTAGCACTCTGGCATAGCATATTTAGCTACATCATTTGTGGTGCTAGAGTCTAGTAGCAACTCCTTTAGATTCTGCAATGCCTTGTGGCTCGCTTGATTTACCTTGTCATTGCTTGTAAGCTTGATAAACTTGCTTGCTTTCTCTAGTGTGGATATATCCGCCCTTTTTAGCTCTGCTAGTGTGTATCTACTAGACTTTACAGAGTAGCTAGCTATGCGGTGGCGGGCTAGCTCTTGGAGGCACGCACGAGATATTCCTTGTATGAAAAATGTGTATTGCAAGTGTTCTAGTGTAGATTTGTGGTTGAATATATTCCCCACGCGATTGATAAGCTCTCTATCTTTCTCCCCACCACAATCACCTTTATCAAAGCTACTCCAGCAAGTGCGTATAGCGTGTGAGCATACTTCTAGTGGCGTATAGTGTAGTAGTGTTATGTTTGGTTTCATTGTGCTTCCTTGTAAGTAAATGGCAAAGGCTAATGGCGTGAAAAGACAATGCTTAACGCCTTAAACGCTTCATATAAATCTGTTTTGAAATGATACAAAATCCCAGGTATGATTAAAATAACAACGATAAATGCTATGCCAATTTTGAGTGGAAATCCAAAGGAGAAGAGATTAAATTGCGAGTGGGTCTTCATAATCATACCAAAGACAATATCCGCAAGCAAGATCACCCCAAGCACCGGAAACGCCATAGCAAAGCCCAGCGCAAACATACTCCCAAACGCGCGGATAAGGTAGTTTGCAAGATTTGGCGAGAAGCTTACCTGCCCTATGGGGAGCATCTCTAGCGTGAAAGCCACAAAGCGCAAAATTAGATGATGAAAATTAAGCATTAGGGCTAGCACAAGCGCACTTAGCATAATCACCTGCACGATAATGGGCTTGGTATTGCCGCTTGATGGATCATAGGCACTTGCCATAGTCATACCCATAGAGAAGCTTATGCTATCGCCTGCGATAAACAGCGCGTTAAAGACGATTTGCAGCGCAAGCGATGCCATAAAGCCAAGGGCTACCTCCATAAACGCCGCTAGCAGCAAATCAGGCAAAGTGGCGATAGTCGCGCTTGAATGCGCCAAAGGCAGAAATGCAATGGTCAAAAAAACCGCCATAGCCCCACGCACCGAGATAGGCACAAGCTGAGAGTCAAAAAATGGGAAAAATGTCAAAATCGCGCTAAACCGCAGCAAAAGCAGCAAAAACACAATGACATTGCCCTCTGTGAGATATGCGAGAAACTCCATATTTTATGCCCTTAGAATCCTCGTTTTGTATTTTGTGTTCTTTGTTTTTCAAAAGTGGATTCTAGCACACAATCCTACCAATCCCCATAGAATCCACTTTTTGAAAAACGCTTTTTCTTGTCATATTGAGCCTTTAGGCGAAATATCTCTTGTTGTTTTTACGATACATTTACAAGCACGACATATTTTTTACACGCCCTTTACAAACTTTCGCAAACAAAGAGTAAATATTTAGTCTAATTATAAAAAGCCGTTTTTTTTTTTGATTTTGCTATAATCGCGGCTTTGATTTCTTGCTTTAAGGAGTTTTTATGGAAACACTTAACACAAATAGCCCTCTAAATACTCATAAAAACGGGGGGGGGGGGGGAATAATCTCTCTCTAAATGCTGTAAATCCTACAGATTCTCAAAAACTAGCTAAGTCCAAGGCTACACGATTAAGTTTAATATGCTTTTTTGCCCTTAGCTCTATGGCAGCGGCAAGCACGCCTACCATACCTGCAAATGATCCAAATAATCTTGTTGAAAGCCTCAATCAACAAACCTGTCGCCATAGCGCAGGTGGTCACTACAACAACTGCTATAACATTATGTGGCAGACTACTAATAAACAAGGTGCCACAAATAGTTCGATGCTTGGTAATTGGAATTTTGGTAATGCAAGTGTCTATGGAGATGTATCGCATTACACTTACGCAAGCGTAGCTGTTGCCTATCGTCCCGGAGGCTTTAGTGGCAAACGATTCTGGTTTGCAAACGACGCACGAGTGGATCACCTTGTGTTCAATCTTAAAAAGGTTGGCGAGGGGGATTCTCCTTGGCTCAATTTGGTTGATAGCAACAATCTCAATGTTACAACCCTTGATGTCATCGGTGATGTAATGTTTGAAGTAAAGCTAGGCGGCAACAGCAATATTGATACTATCAACAACGCTGCTGATCGCCTAAGCCTTACTACAAATGCTAATAGCTCCCTAACAATCCAAACACTCAACCAAAACAGAGCCGATAGCCAGCTAGTCATACAAGAAGCTCCCGGCTCTATTGTGATAAATACCCTTCATCAAAGCGGCGGTAGTGTCTATCAAAAAAC